>JAZRGZ010000044.1:0-15931 GCA_045644505.1 Christensenellaceae bacterium
TCTCTAACGTAAGATTTATTTTCCTGTAACTTCAAAAGTTCTGGGAAATTACCGTCGGGAATAACTTCATCCCACGACTTTTTCTCGTATTTATTTAACAGTTTTACCGCAGAGTGTAAGTGGGTTACTTCTTGTTCAAAAAGCATATACCAAATCTTTTTAATGTATGCGTCCGACTCGTCTTCATACATAGAATAGTACAAATAGCACTCAGTGTATTCGTGCATTAAAAGGTTTTCAAAAATAGTGGCTTTTGTGTCGATTAAACTGCCGTACTGTGTTACGTGGTCTTCTTCGACCATACCGATTTCAGCGTAAAGCTCTCTTCCTTTTTGCGTCTTATAAAACTGTGAAATATTCATATAATAGTTCATAGTTTGCTGTTCGGCGGCGGTGATGATACCAACGTCAAGCTTAGTAATTGCGTCGGCTGTTTTATTGTTTATAGACGGCTTTACCGTATCAAACGGATGACGATGATGTGCAATAGTGGGACGACCGGGCATAATTTCCGTGTAAGCGCCGACAAGACGTTCTGCATGTATACCTTGGTCCATTTCGAGCATATTAGCGTAGCGGTATAAATGGTCGAAGTCTTCTAATAACGCAAAGTCAAGCGCCTTTTTAACGTTTTTGTCAGTCGCTCGTTTTGCTAGAAATGCAGTTAAGTCTACTGCTAGTTGTTCATAACCTATGGTGGTTTCTAAAAGCGTTTCGTCAATAGGCTTTAACAACGATATAAGTTTTTGTTGCTGTTGTTCACTTCTTCTTATCAATGCAACTTCACGTCTAGCGTCGTTGTCGGGGTAATGACGGTTAAAATGATGCTTGCACCACGTTGCTTCGTATTCTGTACCGTTCATTAATATACAACGTGTTTTAGTATACGGACTGACGGCATTTTTATCATAGGGTTTTACAGCCAAATCTTTCCAGCTCATCATAATGCTTTCGGGTTTTTTAGGTTTAAGTTCAAAAGGGTTTACTTTCATTTTAATTTCCTCCGAAAAGTGTATTCCCAAAAAATTAAAATCTAAACCTATATCATAAATTTTGTTTTTGCTTGAAAGTTAGTGCATAAAATGGTAAAATAAATTCAATAACTTAAAAGGAATTTAAATTATGAAAGGCGCAACTTTGTGTTTTGTTATACGTGGCGACGAAATTCTAATGATTAACCGCAACAAACCGCCCTTTATGGGGTTATGGAATGCTGTTGGCGGTCATATAGAGAACGGTGAAACACCAGTTCAGTCTGCAATCCGCGAAATTAAAGAAGAAAGCGGTATAACCGTAACTGACGTGGAATTGCAATCGGTTTTTACTTGGAATTACGATGACGAAACGGGATACGTGTTCACTGCTAAACTCGACGACGTTGGATACGACGGTATTATTAAAAACGATAGCGAGGGGATAACGGCTTTTAAAAAAATCGACTGGGTTATACACCCCAAAAACTATGGAGTTGTTGAGGATTTAAAAGTTTTTATTAAAGACATAAAGCGAGGCGAAAAACACAACTATCATATGGTTTACAAGGATAAAACTTTGGTTGACGTCATATTAAAAGATTAAAACCCTAAATCCTTGCAAGATATTAAAACTTTTTGATAAAATATTTTATACATAAAGCATTTAAATTGTTTTATAATTTATGTATCTTTATAAGGAGAAAATTATGAAAAAGTACGTGATAGTGGGTGCAGGCTCGCGTTGTTCGTATATGTTCGTAACGGCGTTATACGAGGGTGTTAATAAAGACGATATAGTAATATCTGGGGTTTACGATACTAACGTAAAACGCAGTGAATATTTGGCAGATAAAATTAAAAAAATTACTGACCGTGAAGCAAGGGTTTATACTGATTTTGACACCATGTTAAACGCGGAAAAACCGGACGGTGTAATTGTAACTTCTACCGATTCTACTCACCATGAGTATATAGTTAAGTCGTTAGAAAAGGGTTGCGACGTCGTATGCGAAAAGCCTATGACAAACACTTATGAAAGATGTCTTCAAATCCGTGAAGCTGAAAAGAAAAGCGGTAAAAACGTTACAGTTACTTTTAACTGCCGTTTTATGCCTTACTTTGCTAAAATTAAAGAACTAATAAAAAGCGGTATTGTCGGTAAACCTCTTGCGGTTAACTATGAATATAGATTAAACCGTGCACACGGTGGTAGCTATTTTAAACGTTGGCATAGATTTATGGAAATTTCCCAAGGTATGTATCTTCATAAGAGTACTCACCACCTAGATATTGCAAACTGGTTAATTGACGATGAGCCGATAACCGTTTCTGCAATTGCCAACAGAGTGTATTTCGGTGACCCCAGCAAATCTTTCGCTGAACGTTGTTCAGTTTGTCCAAAAGCAAATGAATGTCAGTCCTACGAACCCTTAGACGATGAGGAAAGTCAGGCTCTTTATTTTGACGAAGCCGAAAAAGTCGACGGATATCGTCGCGACAGATGTTGTTTCTTGCCTGATACCGACATTTACGATAATATGATGCTTGGCGTACAGTACAAAAACGGTGCAATTTTAACGTATACCTTAAATTTGTTTTCTGCAAATGAAGGTTTTAAAATTACTGTTACCGGCGAAAAAGGTACGCTAGAAGCAAGCGAAATTTACGTTGGTGAAGGTTCAAGACCTGATTATCTTATTAAAGTTTTATACCCCGATGGCAAATTTGAAGACATTGTCTTTGAGAAAGCTTCCGGTAGTCATGCTGGTGGAGACGTAAAACTTATTAAAATGATTTTCGGTTCTGAAAAAATTGACGACCCGCTAGGTCAACACGCAGGTAGTTTTGACGGCGTTAAGTCAGCTATGATAGGTATCGGCGCAAATATCAGTGTAAAAGAAGGCAAAACCGTCGATTTAAGACCGTATTTAGACAGTTTAAGATAAAACGTTTGTAAATTATTAAAGCCGTTCGCAAATTACGTTGCGCACGGCTTTCATTTTACGTTAAATTATAGTAAATTTCATAAAAGAATTGACAATTTGCATTAAAAAAGCTAAAATTTAAGATATGTTAGGTGTACTTATTAACACGGCTACGGTAATAGTTGGAAGTATTATCGGTCTTCTCATTAAAAAAGGCATAAGTGAAAAAATTTCTTCGGCTATAATGACCGTAATCGGGTTATGTACAATAGTCTTAGGAATTCAAGGAGCGCTAGAAATTTCTAATGCGCTTATAATGATAGTTTCTTTGGTTATAGGGACTTTACTCGGTATGCTTATGCGTATATCTAAGGGAATTAATAAGCTCGGTTCTTGGGTGGAAACTAAGTTCAGTCAAGGTGAGCAAAAAACGTCAATACCACAAGCATTTATTACTGCAAGCTTATTGTTTTGCGTCGGAGGTATGACTATTGTAGGCTCGCTTACGGCAGGAATTTCAGGCAATAACGATATTTTGATAGCAAAGGCAATTTTAGACCTTATTTCTTCTTGCGTTTTAGCCAGCACGCTGGGTTTAGGCGTTTTACTTTCGGCAGTTTTCGTATTCGTAGTTCAAGGTGGTTTGGTGCTTTTATCTGGTGTTATCGGCGATCTTTTAACCGATTTAATGCTTGTAGGCGACATTACTGCTGTCGGTGGTGTTATGATGATTGCACTAGGTCTTAACCTTGCAAAATTAACCAAAATAGAGGTTGCCGATATGCTCCCCGCATTTATAGTCGTTGTACCCGTATATTATTTAATCGGACTATTAGGTGTATAATTATGCAAAAGATACAAAGCTTTACCGTTAATCACGAAAAATTGCAGTCAGGACTATACGTTTCAAGAAAAGATTATAATTCGGGGGTTACCGTTACGACGTTTGATTTACGGTTTACCGCCCCGAATAAAGAGCCTGTAATCGACCAGCCCGCTTTACACGCTATCGAGCATTTAGGCGCGACCTTTTTAAGAAATTGTCAAATAAAAGATAAAGTAATTTATTTTGGACCTATGGGTTGCAGAACGGGATTTTATTTGGTAATGTTCGGAGATTTAAGTAGTAAAGACGTTTATTCAGACGTTGTCGACGCTTGCGATTATATACTAAACTTTAACGGTAAAATCCCTGGCGCAAGCGCAGTAGAGTGCGGTAATTATTTAGAGCTTAATTTAGAAATGGCAAAACATTACGTAAAAGTTTACAAAAAAAGACTTACCGAAAATAAACTTTTTGAGTATAAGGAGTAGGTATGAAAAACTTACAAGATAAAAAAATAAAAGTATCAATTTTGACGGTTGTGTATAACTGTGCAGATACTTTATCAAGAACAATAGAGTCAGTGTTCAATCAAACCTATCCCGAAATTGAGTATATCATTATAGACGGCTGTTCTTCTGATAATACCGTAGAAATTGCAAAGTCTTATCAGGAAAAATTTGACCAAGCCGGTGGTAAGACGCTTACTATTATATCAGAAAAAGACAATGGTATGTACGATGCGTTAAACAAAGGTGCAAAACTGGCTATGGGCGAAATTGTTGGTCAAATTAATGCCGACGATTATTACGAACTAGACGCCGTAGAAAAAATGGTGGAATTGTTTGAAAGAGAAAACTACGATATTGCTTGGGCTAACCTTAATATTTTAAGGGGCGAAAAAAAACTCATTAAAAAGGCTAAACTTAAAGGGATATGGGTAACTTCTAAATTTTGTCATCCTTCCATGTTTTCCAAAAGAGAAATTTTATTAGAATTTCCATACGCATGTCGTCAAATGGATGATGACTTTGATTTTGCTACTAGGGTATATAAGGCAGGCAAAAAGGTTTGTGTTTTAAACGAGGTAATTGCAAATTACAGTCTTGGTGGTATGAGTACCAAAAGAAGTTTTAAAAATATGCGTAAACGCATAAAAATGAAATATGATACGTACAGGCGTCACGGATTTTCTAGGTTCTATTGGTTTAATTGCGTGTTTGTAGAAGTGGCTAAATTTATTCTTGGGAAATAATATGAAAGTATTAATTATTAACGAAGTTTGTGGTATAGGAAGCACGGGAAGAATAGTAGAAACCATTGCAAACGATTTTATAAAAAATGGCGACGAAGTTAAGATAGCTTACGGAAGATTTGGTCGGGTTTCGGACGGCACCAAAGACATAGCGTATAGAATAGGTACAGACTTTGATGTAAAAGTCCATGCTTTTATGACAAGGTTTACCGACAAACATGGATTTTATTCTAAAAGTGCAACGAAGAAATTTTTAAAATTTGCTAGTGAGTATAATCCTGATTTAGTGTGGATGCACAATATTCACGGCTATTTTGTCAACGTAGAAATGCTTTTTGATTGGATTAAATCTCGCCCCGATATGCAAGTTAAATGGACGCTCCATGATTGTTGGAGTTTTACGGGTCACTGCGTGCATTTTACTTACGCTAAATGTGAGAAGTGGAAGACAGGATGTTATAACTGTCCCGAAACAAGCCGTTATCCTAAGGCGTTAATTTCAAACGCCAAAAGCAATTATAAAAGAAAAAAACATGCTTTTACTGGCGTTAAAAATATGACTGTAATTGCTAATTGTAACTGGATAAAAGAAAGACTCGAAGAAAGTTTTTTAAAAGAATATCCTATCGTCATGGAATACAATAACATTGATTTAAGCGATTTTACTCCACAGATAAGTAATTTTAAGGAAAGTTACCAAATAGAGGACAAAAAACTTGTTTTAGCAGTGGCAAGCTCATGGACGGACAGGAAAGGTTTGTTAGACTTAAAAGAGATAGCTGGAAAGTTGCCGCCAGACTTTAAATTATGCGTAGTTGGTGTTACCAAAAAACAAATTAAAATCCTAGACGATAGAATAATTGCTATTACAAAAACCAACAGTAAAAGTCAACTTGCCGAAATTTATTCAACAGCCGATGTGTTTATAAATCCCACTTACGAAGACACTTATCCCACCGTTAACTTGGAAGCAAGAAGGTGTGGTACGCCAGTAATCACTTATCGCACGGGTGGCAGTGTAGAAAGTGTTAGGGAAGATTTGATAGTAGAAGTTGGCGATATTGACGCAATGGTAGAGAAGATAAAAAATGTAGCGCAAGATAAAACCAAATATTTGTAAAACAAAAAACTGCCGAAAGGCAGTTTTTAATTTATCTATATATTTTAAGTTTATCGGACACTATATTAATTTCAAAAGGAATATTTTCGTAAAGTTCACCGTCAACGTTTATAGTAACAGGCATATCGGTAAAAATTTTAATACTTGTTATTTTTTCGTGGTGTGCTTGCGGTAACGTTAACACTTTTCCCTTTTTAAGTTTTATAAAAGCCCGAATAAGTCCTAATTTTTTGATTTCTCTAACAGCAACGAAGTCCAACTGTTTGTCGGTGGGGTTTGCAATGGGACAAATAGGAATTCCGCCACCGTACATAGTGCCGTTAGCAACGCATGCCACGAAAGAACGGTAATGAGTTTTAACGCCGTTAATTTCAGCGTCGAAATCCGAATATTCAAAATCAAACAAAGTTTTTACAAGACACATCGTGTATTTAACCTTAGTTTTTTTCTTCAATGCACGATATTTTTTTAACACGTCGACGTCAATACCCATACCGATAATATTAAGACCGCGAACGCCTTTCATTTGCATAAAATCAGTAAATTCTGCTTGACCGTCTAAAATTATATCAAGAGCTTTGATAGGGTCTAGGGGTAAACCTAACGCTGTGGCAAAATCATTACCAGTACCACAGGGAATTATTCCCATATTGACGTTTTCAAAATTATCGAACCCATTAATAACTTCGTGTAACGTACCGTCACCGCCTACTGCTATTATGTCGGTAGCACCGTTTTTGATAAGCGATGCTGTAAGTTCGGTTGCATGACCGGGCATATCAGTTAAATGAATAACGTATTTGATACCACGTTCTATTAAACGCTCTTGAATTAAGCAAATAGCCTTTTTAATTTTTTTGCCGTTATGACCTCCGGCAGAAGGGTTTACAATGAAATCTAACATAAGTTTTTCCAACAGTTTAATAAAGATATTTTACTATAAAACCTTATAAATTACAAGTTTATTTATTAACCTAGCTATTTTTATTTTATAGAATTAGAATATGTGATAAAATATAATTATGAAAAACTCATTTAATGAAAATTTAATAGCCCTTGCTTGTGAACTACGTGCGCCCCTTTACGTTGTTGGCGGTTACGTGCGCAATTTTTTAATTAACGGAACAATATCAGACGATATAGACTTGTGTTCGAGTGTCGATAAAGAGCAACTCGTAAAGGCTATAAATAATACTGGTTTCAAAATCGTTGCCGAATATCCTCGAACACGAACTATACTTTTTACCGACGGGAAACAAAAATACGAGTTTACGGCTATGCGAGTAGACGGCTATACGGGTGGCGGTCATAAACCAGCAGTTACAGAATACACCGACGATATCACGTTAGACGCGCGCCGTCGTGATTTTAAGTGTAACGCAGTATATTGTGATATAAAATCAGGGGAAATAATTGACCCAGTAAACGGAGTAGAAGATATAAAAAATAAAGTGCTTAACACTGTTAAAAATCCCGACGAAGTATTTTGTAACGACGGTTTAAGGCTTATGCGTCTTTCAAGATTTAGCGGTGAACTTGCATTTACACCTACAAAAGAAGTAATACAGTCAGCAAAAAAATTTGCGGATAATATTTTAGAAATTTCACCTGAACGCATAGCAGACGAACTAAAAAAAATTTTAGTTTGCGATACTAAATATTCATTTTCTGATAAAATAGGACATCACACAGCATTAAAAATTCTAGACCAAACGCAAGTTTTAGACAAAATTATCCCTGAACTTTCGTTAGGGCGAGGAATAGAACAGAGAAAAGATTATCATAAATACGACGTTTTAGAACATACCTTAAAAACGGTATTATACGCCGACAAAAGCGTAAGACTTTCGGCGCTGTTACACGATTTGGGGAAGCCTAAACTCTACCAAGAAAACGGGAATTTTTACGGGCACGATAAGATAGGTGCAGAAATTGTAAAAAGAGTTTTAAAAAGATTAAAATTCGACAACTATACCATAAAAGAAACGGTGTTTTTAACGAGATTTCATATGTTTGATATGGATTTAAAATTGAAACCTGCAAAATTGCGTAAATTTATCGTTGAAAATTATCAAATGATAGAGAAATTGCTTAAATTAAAACAAGCCGATTATTCGGCAGGTTTGGACGATTTAAGTGTTTGCCCCACAATAATAAAATGGCAAAGAGAAATGGAAAAAATGAAGATGGACGGCACCCCGTTTTCTATAAAAGACCTTAAAGTTTCTGCAAAGGACGTAACAGACGCTGGGTTTAAGGGAAAACAAATAGGCGAGGTGTTAAATTATCTATTAAATCAGTCAATATTAAATCCTAAAAAAAATAATAGGCAAAGTCTAATGAGTTTAATTTATAAACTCAAACCTTAAACAAAAAAGTGGTTTGACAAAAGATATCGATGGTAGTATAATCTATAAAATGTCTTTTTGGAGAAATTAATATGAACAAGAAAGCGAAAAGAAAGGAAAAAAGACAAAAAAAAGAATTAGCTCGCATGAAAAGATTAAGCAGGTTTAGACCGCTTAAAAATTTTGCGTGGTGGTTAACAGGCGTGCTAACGCCAGTAATTTTATTAGTAGTCGTTATCGCAGTTGGAGTTTTTTTGATACCGATATCGACTTACGTTAAGTGGGCAGGCGGAGAAAATACTAGCGAATACGTTAGCGATGAAATTGCTAACAAAAGTATCTTCGGTAGCATACAAGGAATAGCCGATTATACAATGAACGATATACCCGCAATTAAGATGTTAGTAGACGGTTTATCTAACAAGCTAAGCAGTTTGTCAATAAATAACTCGTCAGTAATAAAAGTTGACACAGAAAAGTTAGAAACATTAAAAGATTATAAAATAGTGGGTGATTTTTCTGGATTTTTCGCACAATACACGAGTTGTTTGAGTGTAGTTGCGACAATAGGCGGTATTGGTGTAGACTTAGGTGAAATGGGTCAACTTCCCGCGGTAAATACTTTTGAGGAAGTGCAATCAGACGAAAAGTTAACAGCGCACTTAACCGAAAACGCTCCACTTGAAACTCCGCAGTTATACTACTATGACGCCAATCAGTTGCCAACCGATTTAGGTGGTGTTACACCTCAATCGGACGGTGGCGACGGAGATAGCGGAGTGCAACCCACAGAGGGAAACTATCAACGCGCCTTTAAAAACGACGGTAGTTTAGTTGAAGAACTTTCATCGCTTACAACCGAACAACTAGGCGAGTTGAAGTTTTATTATCCTGCTCTCAACAGTGTTCCTATGGTAGATTTTCCAGCGGTTTTCGGTCCTAGATTTAAGATGACGAAAATAAATTCTATTCTAGAAGTATTTTCTAGCGGAGAAAGTGACGGCATTTTAAGTAGAATTGCAGGCGAAGAAACAATAGAAACGGTTGGCAGTTTGGATACGGAAGATATTAAACTGGTTGACGTCATAGAACCACCTAGCGATTACGAGCCCGAAATAGGCAGTGAAAATTACGACGCAGAACTAGAAGCGTATAATAAAAACAGAGATATTTATAACATACTAAAAGACGCTACTGGGAAATCTACGTACGAAGAAATAACTCTCGCTGACCTTTCAAATATGGATACGGATAAAGTGTTACTAGTTCACGTTTTAGATGCGCCGACGTCTGACGACGCAAGTGTACAGATGCCCGAAGTGGGTAGCGATAACTACGAGGCAGAGATGAAAGCGTACAATGCGTATCACCAAAACAGAAAATTATACGACATTTTAATGGACGCGTCTAATAAAACCGTAGAGTCTTGCGAAGATTATAAGGAATTGACAGTAAAAGACCTTAATAATTTTAACGTTAACAATATAAAACTTTCTCACGTTATGGAAGAAAGTTCAAACAAAATAATTCAAACGTTATTAGAGCAGGACAAAGAGGACGACCCCGTAACCTTAGGTACGATAGGTGATAAAATAAATGCTCTTCCAGTTAAAGACGTTTACGACGTCGAATGTTTTACTACTAATAAAGATGAGGCGGTCATTGACGCCACCCCGTACTATAAAACCGTAGAAAACAACCAAACTGTCTATACTACAACAGAGGAAGGGGAGGAGGTTTATTACATATCAAAAACCTCGAATATATGGTTATTTATGTTGTTTGATTCAAGTGAGGTGGACGCGAATTCGGGTGTAGCAAATAAGTACGCGGAACAAGATATTACCGTGGAAGCGCTTCAAGATAGAATTGAAGGTATTTCAGGTAATATTATTAATGCAACCGTGCGCCAAATTTACGAGTGCGGTATGATTGACGAAAGTTACGAAAATATTAACAATTTAACTATTATAGGTGTAATAGAACGTTTAGACGACTTAATTCCGCAACAAGGCCAAACGCCTTAAAACGGTTTAAAAGAGAAGAAAACCCATAAAAATAATTGACAAAGCTATATATATTTGATATTATTACAGTGCTTGTCCGCTTGCGTAATCAGCGGAAAGCAATAAACCTTGCTTATACCAACGTGTATAAGCCGAATAAGTCCGGGAGGTAAAAATTATGACGAAGTACGAAATGCTTTATATTCTCGATTCAGCTCTTACTGACGAAGCAAAAGAAGCAATCATCAAAAAGTTCGAAGACTTAGTTACCGATAACGGTGGTGTGGTAGAAAAAACCGACCGTTGGGGCGTAAAGAAATTACAATACCCCATCAACTACAAAAACGAAGGCTACTACGTTTTGATGACTTTTGAAGCTGAAAAAACCTTAGTTGTAGAGATTAAGCGTGTTGCTGGTATTGTTGACGGCATAATCAGAAGATTAATAACGAAAAGATAAGTAATAGGAGAAAATATGAACAAAGTAATTCTGGTAGGTAATTTAACCAGAGACCCTGAACTTACCGAAACGACAAGCGGAATACCCGTATGTAGGTTTGCAATCGCTGTATCGAGAGATTACGCTAACAGTGAGGGCACTAGGGAAACTGATTTTTTCAATATCACCGTATGGCGTGGTAGAGCAGAAAATTGTGGTAAGTATCTTAAAAAGGGCAATAAAGTAGCAATCGTTGGTAGTTTGCAAACACGTTCTTACGAAGATAAGGACGGAATAAAAAGAAACGTTACCGACGTTGTTGCAAACGAAGTGGAGTTCTTAACACCGAAAAACGCGCAAGGATATGATTCTGATATAGATTCAGAACCTGCCATTTCGACGAGAAGAGAACGTCCGCAGTTGGAAGCGATTGACGACAATCAACTTCCGTTCTAAAATTAAAAGGAGAAATATCAATGGAAGAAAATATGACTACTGCCCCCGTAGCAGAAACAGAAGCTGTTGCTGCTCCCAAAGAAGGCAAGAAATTCGTTAAAAGAGTTCCTCGTAGAAAGGTATGCGCTTTCTGTCAAACAAAAACTGACGTGATAGATTATAAAGATATAAACACCTTGAAAAAATACATCACCGAAGGTGGTAAAATCTTACCCCGTCGTATGACTGGTGTTTGCGCTAAGCATCAAAGAGTATTAGCGGTTGCTATTAAACGTGCAAGACTCGTTGACTTATTACCTTTCAAAGGCGAATAAGAAATTAAAATCATAAAAAGCTAACGAAAAATTTTCGTTAGCTTTTTTACTTAATACTTATTTTGAAATTACTATTAGTACGACGTTTACTTTATTAAGATTTGATAAAAATGCTCTAAAAATGTTAATAATTAACAAAATTATACCTATATAGAAAAATTGTGTTAAAAATTTTCAAAAAATTTGTAAAAACGCTGTTATTTTGCTTTACAAAAAATATCGAAAGTTGTATATTATTAATGTCGAAGGACAAAAAGTTCCCTAGACTTATAAAAAGCTCATCATTTTCCCCCTTATCATATATTATTCAGGAAGCAATGACAGTAAGTCGTTGCTTTTTGAATTTTAAATGACTTATTCAGTTTATCGCTTTTTCAATTTATCAATACGTTGTAGTTTTAAGTGAAAAATATTTTGCTATAAAAAACCCGTCTATCCTTTCGACAGACGGGTTTTTTAAGGTAAAAGTTATTCGTTTAAGGAATTTATTTGTTTAACAAACGATTTAGATGCAAACAAGAAACAACCTACGAAAAGTATGATTGCTAGTTCTGCTATAATATAAAGATTATAAACTATTGCCCATGATAGTGCTGTATAACCCTCCATTGCCCATGACGAGAAAACGTAATAACCGCTTAAAAAATGTGCTACGTATCTTCCAACGCAAGCAATACTTGCGCCAACGATAAATTTGACGATTGGAGTTTTTAAGAAGTTAAAGTTTTTGGTAATTCCCGCTAGTCCTATGCATGCAAAAGCTATGGGGTAATCTAAAAGCACTTGTAAAGGTTGGTAAATTTGCGGACTTTGTAAGCACTGTAAAACGCCGTAAATAACGCCTGCAAACACCCCTTTTCTTGCACCGAACACGTAGGAGTATATTATAAGCGGTAACATAGACGCTAAGGTTACCGACCCACCTTGTGGCATAGAAAAAAGTTTAACGTACGATAACGCAAACGATAACGCTATACAAACGCCTGCAAAAGAAATTGCTTTGGTTGAGTTTGTTGTGTCCTTTTCAGATTTACCGAAAAACACCGTAAGCAGACAAATTACAGCAACAAAAATACCCGAGAATACGTACATGCCCGACGTCGATAAAGGTTTATAGGTTTCGTCAATAGTAGGTAATACGAACAAAAGTACTAAGGCGTAAATTAGTGCCACGGTTAGTCCTATTAGATTGCAAATCTTAAAGGCTTTTTTGTTTAGCGTACTACAAACGGTAACACCAATCGAATAGCATAAAAGTAAAGCGAAAAAACCTAACATTAAATAGAAGTTAGCGTCTAGTTCATCTTTAACTTTCAGTCTTGCAATCATTAAAAAAGATATACAAGCGGTTAACGTTACCGCATACCCGATAATAATACCCAAAGATAACGTCTTAAAATAAGAAAGTTTATCTGTTCTTAATTTTACAACGACGTAAACTACGGCTAAAATTACCGCAACGGCGAGTGTCAGGTAAAGGGCAAAATCAGATAGCAAAGTGTAAGCCGATTTTAAACCGTCTTTACCCAAAGAGTTAATTAGTTCATTCATAAGACCTCCTTTTATTCGCCATAAATGAAAAATCGCACTCTTACTTAGAGTGCGAAAGTTGAGCATAAATATCAGCATTTCCTTCAAGCATTACCTTGCGGATTCAAATGGTATAATCTCAGCCTTACGGCACCCATAGCGAATAATTAAATTTATTAATTTTATATTACCAAAAATAAACTCTTGCGTCAAGCATTTTTTTATGATAAAATAAAAAACCCAAGGAGAAAGGATATGAACAAATTTTTTGCGTTTATAAACAGAATGAAATACATAAAACGTTGGTCGTTAATGCGTTCAATTAGAGAAGAAAACATTATGGAGCACAGCCACCAAGTGTCAGTCATTGCGCATGCTTTGGCTATAATCAGAAACAAAATGTTCGGCGGTAACGTTGACGTAAGTAAAGTCGTGTTGCTTGCGCAGTATCACGAGGTTGGTGAAGTTATAACAGGCGATTTACCGACACCAATAAAATATTTCAATCCGGAAATTAAATCTGCTTACAAAGATTTAGAAAAAAACGCTTGCGAAAAAATACTTAATATGTTACCAGACGACTTAAAACTTGAATACCAAAAATATATAATTCCCGAAACTGACACGCAGGAATATCACATTGTTAAGTACGCGGACAGACTTTGTGCTTATTTAAAATGCTTAGAAGAAATAAAAGCAGGTAATACCGAGTTCAAAAAAGCAAGGGCAAGCATTTTATCAGACCTTAAAACCATCAAAGCCAAAGAAGTAGATTACTTTTTAAAAGAATGCGCCCCAGCTTACGAGCTGGCTTTGGACGAGTTAGATTGATTTTTGTGCAACTTGTACACTATTTTATATATAATTTAGGTAAATATCAGTTGTGTAATTTTTAAAAATATAGTACAATAGTAACGTAAAAAACGCCCGAGAGGGCATGGAGGAAAATTATGGCAAGTTTAAATCTTAAAAACATCTACAAGGTTTATCCGTCGGGCGTAACCGCTGTTACCGACTTTAACCTTGATATCGAAGACAAAGAATTTATCGTTCTTGTTGGACCTTCCGGTTGTGGTAAGTCTACCACCTTGCGTATGATAGCAGGTTTAGAAGAAATTTCTTCTGGTGAACTTTACATTGACGGAATTTTGGTAAACAACCGCGCTCCCAAAGACAGAGATATCGCGATGGTTTTCCAAAACTACGCTCTTTATCCCCATATGACCGTTTACGACAATATGGCGTTCGGTCTTAAACTCCGCAAGATGCCCAAAGAACAAATCGACCAAAGAGTTAAAGAAGCTGCAAGAATTTTAGGTATCGAAATGTACTTATCTAGAAAGCCTAAGGCTTTATCTGGTGGTCAAAGACAACGTGTTGCGTTAGGTCGTGCAATCGTTCGTGAACCTAAGGTATTCTTACTTGACGAACCGCTCTCTAACTTGGACGCAAAATTACGTTCACAAATGAGAAGCGAAATTACTAAACTTCATAACAGACTTGCAACCACTTTCATTTACGTTACCCACGACCAAGTAGAAGCTATGACCATGGGTACCAGAATCGTAGTTATGAAAGACGGTTTCATGCAACAAGCAGATACTCCTGTAAACCTTTACGATTATCCCGTAAACCAATTCGTTGCAGGCTTTATCGGAAGTCCCCAAATGAACTTCTTTAAAGGTACTTTAACCGGAACTAAGACCAAAGTTAACGTAGAATTCGGCTTAGAAAAAGTTGCTCTTCCCAAAGAAAAAGCAAACCTTATCGTAAACTTAGAAAAATATCTTAACACTGGTAGAGAAATTATTTTCGGTATTCGTCCCGAAGATATCAGCGACGATGCTACCGTTGTTGAAGAAGGTAAACTTCCTGTTATCGAAGCGCAAGTTGATATCGTAGAAGCGTTAGGACCGGAAACTATTCTTTACTGCAAAACTCGTTCAGATACAGACGAAGGAACTGAAAGTTTCCTTGATAGCGTTGCTAACCTTACTGCAAGAGTTGATAACCGTTCGGTTACCAAAACTGGTCAAATGGTTAAACTTGCATTAAACGTTATGCACTGCCAACTCTTCGACAAAGAAACCGAAGTTACCATTATGGCGAGAAACGAAGAATACAAAGCAACTATTGCTGAACTTCAAGCAAAACGCGAACAAGAAGAAGCTGATAAGGCAGCAGCGTTAGCTCAAAAACAAGCAGAGGAAGAAGCAAAAGCAGCAGCAATTGCAGAAAAACAAAGACTTAAACTTGAAAAGAAATTAGCTAAGAAAGGTCAAGTCGCAGAAGAAACCAAAGAAGAATCTACCGACGCTGAATAATAATTTCTAACTTAAACAAAAAGCCGAACTTAAAGTTCGGCTTTTTGTATTATTTATAAAACAAAGTAAAAACACGGTTAAAAATTTTATAGTTTGGTAAAATTTTAGTATATGTCTTGAAAAAAACTAAATAATATCGTATAATAACTATCGATATGGAAAGTTATATTTGGAAGTTTCTAAATGGAATACAGCAAAGTACAGGAATAGAGTTTACAGTTTTTGATGGAAACGGTAAACCTGGTTTTGGTAATGATGACCAAATTTTTTTGGCAAACGAAAAATTCGACGGCGTTAAAACTGACGATGAAAATTCGTGCACGTTATTCACCTTTATATTTAAGAACAAAGAATATTTCGGTAAGATTGAGGGTAGTGGTAAAGTAGAACGTACTTACGCCACCTTAATTTTAGAGC
>JAZRGZ010000045.1:0-3077 GCA_045644505.1 Christensenellaceae bacterium
CACTGTAACCGTTGATAACACTAAACTAGGCAAAGACGTTTTGGCGTTGATGAACGTTGCGACGGAACACCCAAAGTATAACGACGGGTTTGTTCAAGCAGTTAGAAAGAGTCCTAACATAATAGAGTGTTATTATATTGCAGGCGAGTTTGATTATTTTGTAAAAATATTAACGGACAACATAGTAAAACTAGATGAAACGCTTAATTATATAAAAAGCATATCGGGTGTTTCAAAAACCAAAACTGATATCGTGCTTAACACAACGATTAGTCAGCCTAGCGTGTTTATAGAAGAAGAAATAAAATAATTTAGTATAGTTTAGGTTTTGCACTATAACGAAAAAACAACTAGCAAAACCTTTTAAGGAGGATTTATGATTATAGGTATACCCAAGGAAATTATGCACGAAGAATCTCGTGTTTCAGCTATTCCTGAAACGGTAAAAAAGATGGTGGCAGACGGTCTTACCGTTCTTTTTGAAAAAGGTGCAGGCGTTGGCGCTTTCTATTCGGATGAATTATATGCCGAAGCAGGAGCAACTCTTATTGAGGATCCCGAAGAAATTTACGCAAAATCGGACGTAATTTTAAAAGTAAAAGAACCACAGTTCAATACTAAGAAAAATAAACATGAAATCGATATGATGCACGAAGGTCAATATTTAATTACCTTTATACATCCCGCAGCCCCTGTTAATCACGAAATGGTAAAAAACATGGCTAAAAAAGGCGTTATAGGTCTTACACTTGACGGTGTTCCTCGTATTAGTCGTGCCCAGTCTATGGATGCTCTTTCTTCAATGAGTACTTGTGCAGGCTATAAAGGTATGTTGATGGGCGCAAGCGACATTGCTAAGTTCTTACCTCTTATTGGAACGGCAGTAGGTGTAATCAAACCTGCTAACGTTTTTGTAATCGGTACTGGCGTTGCTGGATTGCGCGCGGTAGCAACGGCTAAATCTATCGGTGCAGTAGTATATTCGGCAGACATTCGTCCAGAAGCAAACGAACAAGCTGCTTCATTGGGCGCTAAAATTGTTGATACTGGCGTCCCCAAAGAACTTGCTGTCGCTCCCGACGGTAAACATGCTATGAAACTTTCTGACGAGTGGTTAGAAAAAGAACGTCAAAATATATCCGAAGCAGTAAAGAACGCTGATATTATATTCTGTTCAGCCCTTTTACAAGGTCAACTTGCTCCTATTCTTTTAACCGAAGAAATGGTTAAATCTATGAAACCCGGTTCTGCTATCGTGGACATTTCTATCGACCAAGGCGGTAACTGTGCAATTACTTCGCCTGGTATTAAAGACGTTAAACATGGTGTTACCATTGAAGGTATAAAAAATATTCCCGGTCAACTTCCTACCAGCAGTACTTGGATGTTTGCAAACAATATCTACAATCTCTTAAAATATCTTAACAAAGACGGCAAAATCGCTCTTGATACCAACGATGAAATCGTAAACGGTATTTTAGTTACCATCGACGGTCAAATCGTTCACGCTGGTGCTAAAAGCGCTATGGGTTTATAATTAGACAGAAAAATTTAATTCTCCCGCAAGATTGCTTGCGGGAGAATTGATAAAAGGAGACAATTAAAATGTTCGGATTAGAACAAATTTACTTTCAATTAATTTTGCTTGGTGTGTTTGCCGTTTCAACCGTAGTAGGTTATCTTATTATAAAAAACGTACCTAGTTTGTTGCATACACCGCTTATGTCGGGTATGAACGCTTTATCGGGTATAACAGTACTTGGCGCGCTTACCGCAACTTCAATCATATTTAAATCAGTCCCGATATTATCGTATATTTTGGGCGCACTAGCAATAATGCTTGCTATGGTAAACGTTGTAGGCGGTTTTATGGTAACCGACAGAATGCTTGGCATGATAGCAAAGAAAAAACCTAAAAATAACACACTTATTTACACTGTTTCAATTTTAGTAACGCTTGTGTTCATTGTGTTAATATATTTTACTACCGCGCAAAAATATGGAGAATATTTATATCTTGGCGGGGCAATTGCCTTATCGATTTTTGTTCTTGTAGGTATTGCCATGATGAGCAAGGTTGATATAAGCAAAATTGGCAACAGAGTCAGTGCAATTTCAATGTTCCTAGCAATAGTTATGACTATTGTTTACAATGGAATTGCTACTAGTTGGAGCATATATTTAGGAATATTATCAGGTACAATAGTTGGTGTTATTTTATCGGTAAAAGTTAAAATGATACAAATGCCTCAAATGGTAGCGTTACTTAACGGTCTAGGCGGAGCTGCAAGCGCGCTGGTAGGCGCTTTTGCGATGGTGGGTATCGGTAGTGGTTTTGATTTGTTTTCAACAATTACCGCGTCGTTGGCTTTGGCGGTTGGTTTAATTACGTTACTTGGAAGCTTAGTTGCGGCAGGCAAGTTGCATAAAATACTCCCACAAAAACCTATCGTATTTAAAAAACATCAATTGATTACTGTTGCTTGCTTTGCATTGACGGTAATATCTATGCTCGCTTATTGCCTATTAATAAAATTCAATATCGTAAACGCTAGAATTTATATAATTTTAGGTATCGTTTTAGTATCGATTTTTTCATCGCTCTTTGGCTTTGTTTTTTCTATCAGGGTAGGTGGCGCAGATATGCCCATTACTATCTCACTCTTAAACAGTTTAAGTGGCGTAGCAGGTGCAATAGCAGGTCTTGCTATTAACGACTTGTTACTTGTTGCAATCGGCGGTATTGTTGGTGCAAGTGGACTATTGCTTACACAAATTATGTGCAAAGCAATGAACAGAAGTCTTGCTTCAATTCTTTTAGGCAAAACCTCAGCACCTAGTACGAGTACTCCTAAAATTAATATAACTCAAACGCAAAAGGTGGTAGAAGAAAAACCTCAAACAAATCCTGCAAAAGATTTACTTAATGCAAAGGTCGTAATAATCGTACCTGGTTACGGTATGGCAATCGCGCAAGCGCAACATTTAGTAAAGAAACTTGCCGATAAACTAACGTCAAACGGAGCAAAGGTAAGATATGCAGTACACCCCGTAGCAGGACGTATGCCGGGTCATAT
>JAZRGZ010000046.1:0-14002 GCA_045644505.1 Christensenellaceae bacterium
AGAATTTATTAACTCTATACTAATAATACCACTTATTTAAACTATTTAAAATAATAATAAACATAAGAAAACGTGGGCGTTAAAGATTAAGTTTTTAATTTTAATTTTTATTAATTATGCTAATAAAAAAGTTAAAGTAAAATGTTTAAGTTTTCAAAAAACCTTGATTTTTATAATGATATAATATATAATATATATAGCATTTTAAATATAAACAATTCTTTTTTAGGAGTGAAATATGAAAATAATTTGCGATGGTTTAGATTTATCTGATGCAGTGCTTAAAGTAAGTAAGGCTCTTGCAGTAAAATCGCCTAATCCTATTTACGAAGGTATTAAACTTTCAGCAAAAAACGATACTTTAACTTTAACTGCAACAGATATGGAACTTACTATTGAAAAGAAAATTAAAGCAGACGTTTTAATGGAAGGTGAAACTGTCGTCGTTGGTAAGTATTTCGTAGATTTTACTAAAAAATTAGAAAAAGAACAAGTAGAACTTTCACAGTTATACGATAGTCAACTTCAAATTAAATATTCTGATTCTGAGGGTGAATTACAAATTTTCCCCGTAGACAATTATCCTGTATTTAACAAAACAGAACAAGATTATTTTGAACTTTCTCAAAACGAATTTAAAAAAATCGTAGAAAGAACGGTTATCGCTTGTTCGGTAGACGATTCACGTCCTATTTTAAAGGGTTGTTTATTTGATATTGAAAACGGCGTTTTAACTGCTGTTGCGTTAGACGGTTTTAGAATGGCTGTCGTTAAAAAAGAAGTTAAAGCTAGTGGTAATTTTAAAGCTGTTATTCCTTCTAAAACTTTACTTGAAATTACTAGACTTTTAGATAACGAAGATAAAGAAATTAAAATTCACGTAGAGAAAAATTCTCTTTACGTTGAATTTGAAAATACGGTTATTTTTTCACGTTTAATAGAAGGTGAATTTGTTAAGTATAATCATATTTTACCTACAAATTTTTCTAACACTGTTACGGTAAATCGTCAAGTTTTATTATCCAGTATTGAAAGAGCGTCTATTTTTGCTAGAAACGATAGGTATAACGTTATTAAACTTGACGTTAAAGAAGATATTATGAACATTTCTGCAAAATCAGAAGTAGGTAACTTAAACGAGAACGTTTCGGTTAATTTAACCGGTAAAGATATTGTTATTGCGTTTAACGGTAAATACGTAGCGGATTATCTTAAAATTATTAACGAGGATTTTGTAACGCTTAACCTAAATACTCCTATTGACCCCTGCGTAATTACACCTTCACAACAAAACGGTTATTTGTATTTAGTATTACCAGTAAGAATAAACGCTTAAATTAATTGACAAAACTAAAAAATATATATACAATATTAAAAGAAAAAATAATAATAGTACAAAACTAGGAGATAAACTATATGAAACAGACTTATCAACCCAAAAAAAGACAGACCAGCAAGGTTCACGGTTTCAGAAAAAGAATGAAAACCCGTTCTGGTAAAAACGTATTAAAAAGACGTCGTAACAAAGGTCGTCATAAACTTTCGGCTTAATTTTAACTAAAATTTAAGTAAAAGGTCAATAACAAACCATGATTTCATCAATCAGGTTAAAAAAAGAAAAAGATTTCGACCTGGTATTTAAAAAAGGTAAAAGACTGTTTTCCTATAAACTCTCACTTCAGTATTTACCGTCAAAAGAATTAAAAGTTGGCTTTGCGGTAGGCAAAAAACACGGTGGCAGTGTAAAAAGAAACAGAATTAAAAGAATTTTAAGAGAATCTTTTAGAAGTTTTGAGCCACAGATTACTCAAAACTTCTTTTTTGTTTTTATACCTAAAATTTCAGATACCTATGACTTTCACGAAATCAAACAGAACATGGAATTTATTCTTAAAAAGGGTAACTTCTTAGACTAAAATGCTAAAATTTATAAGCGTTAAACTTATCAGGTTTTATCAAAAATATTTATCTAAGTGCGCTTGTCCGTATATTCCGAGTTGTTCGGAGTATACGTTAGAAGCAATCTTAAAACATGGTTTTTTTATCGGCGTATTTTTAAGTTTACGCCGTATTTTAAGATGTCATCCGTGGTGTAAAGGCGGGTTTGATAAAGTTCCTGATAAAAAAAGCGTTGTAAAGTGGGTTTATTAATATGGATATAAGAATTATAAATTTTGCTCTACCCGAAACGTCAGGGTTTTTAGTTGACGTTATTTATTGGCTGATTAGCGTCAGTTCTTCTATCGCTGTCGGCGTTATTTTATTTACGGTAATATTAAAACTTATTACCTTCCCATTTGACTTGTATTCGAGAATTTCTATGAAGAAAAACTCGATACTCATGGAAGAAATGCGTCCGGAACTAGAAAAATTACAAAAACAATACGCTAACGATAAAACTTTATACAGCCAAAAATTGATGGCTTTATATAAAAAGAACGGCTATTCTATGTGGGGCGCTTGCTTACCGACTATTGTAACTTTGGTTATCTTTATCGTTGCAATCAGCGCGTTTAGTAAGTATTCTGGTTTTCAAAACCAACAGTATTTTTACGAAATGAGTTTATCTTACAACTCTGCTATTTACGAAGGTTTTACTGACGGTGGCGAAATTATTTATTATAACGAAGAAAATAAACAGTTTGTAGTAGATAAAGAAAAACTAAAACAAGAAGTTAAAACTCTTCCATTAGATACCGAAAAGAAAATTGAAGACACTAATGTTTTTCTTTTATACAACGGTAATAATTTAAGCGTATATACTGAAAAAGGTTACGCAAAATACGTTATAGATTGTACTGTAAACGGCGACAACGTAACTTTTGCCTCAGAAGGTTTTAAGGTCAGAGAAGAAATTTTACTTTCAAGTGATTTAAAAAATGACGAAGGAAAAACGTACGTAGAATTTAAAGGCGAAAGTAGTGATAACCTTTCAGCAGAGTTTATTAAAGATATTGCTAGAACCAGGTCAAGAGATACGTTTAGAAGAGAAAATCAAAGATTTTTATGGGTTAAAAATATATTTATGCCCGATAGCGCTACCGCTCATCCAATCGAAGAAAACTGGAACGAGTTCGTTGCCGCACACAGTTACGATACCACAAAAGGTTCTATGGACGCAGACGGTAAAGATTACCAAGAACTTATTTATAAACTTGATAACGAAAAAACTGCGCCAAACGGATTTTATATTTTAGTATTACTTACTGCGTTATCATCTTTTTTAATGCAAGCAGTAACGTCAAAATCGCAAAAAGCACAAATGGAATTGCAAACGGTAGACGGACAAGGCGCTCAAACACAAAAAGTTATGAAATGGATGTTGCCTATCATGATGGCAGTGTTTGCGTTTATGTATACTGCGGCTTTCTCTATTTATATTGTTTTAAGTTCAGTCATAAGTATGGCAACAACTTTACTTATAAACTTAATTGTAGATAAAAAGTATGCAAAAGTAATCGAAGAAAAAAAATCTGCACCGATTAGAGGTAGAATTTACGTTAAGAAAGAAGAACCTAAAAAAGAAGAGCCGAAAAAACAAAAGAAACAAAAAAATCAAATAGACGACCACGACTTTTTATCAGGTAAAGCGGATAGAAAACCAAGAGGCAGATTAAAATAAGAATAAACAGTATAAGGAGAAATTTATGCAATTCACAGCAAAAACGATAGAAGAAGCAATTGAAAAAGGTTTGACCGAATTAGGTACAAAAAAAGAAGATGCTGAAATCATTATTTTAGAACAACCCGTAAAAGGCCTTTTCGGAAGATTAAAAGGTGAAGCAGTAGTTGATATAGTTAAGAAAGAAGTAGAAAACAAGCAAGAAAGTACGGTTGAATTTGTTCAGAAAGTATTGTCTTTTATCGACGAAACGGCAAAAGCTGAACTTGTCGAAGACGGCGAAAGAACGGTAATTTCTTTAACCACTGACGACGTAAACGGTATAATCGGTAAAAAAGGCGAAGTAATCGATGCTATTCAAACTATTGCCGGTGCGAAAGAAAATATCGGCAGACGCGAGTATAAAAAAGTAGTTGTTGACTGCGAAAATTACAGAGAACGTAGAGAAGAAACGCTTACAAAACTCGCCCATAAATTAGAACAAAAAGCAAATGAAATGCGTCGCGAAGTTATTTTAGAGCCGATGAACCCGTATGAAAGAAGAATTATTCACACGGCACTAGCAAATTCAGAGACGGTTACTACAAAATCTGACGGTGCTGAACCTAATAGATACGTTGTAATCGTACCTAACGACAAAGACGAATTTGCTAAACCCTATTCTGCTGCAAGAAACAACGATAGACGTGGAGCAAACCGTAGTGGTGGTAAACGCGGTGGCTTTGAAAAACGAGGTCGCAGTGGTAACGGCGGTGGAAGAAAATCTTCTAATACCTCAAAAGCAAAAAAGACTATTACATTTGGAACTTATTTAGGTAACAGCTTAAAAGACAAAGAATAATATTTTTGGAGGGAAAATATGAATAAATACAAGGGTACACAAACGGAAAAGAATTTGCATGAAGCTTTTTCTGGCGAATCGCAAGCAAGAAATAAATACACTTACTTTGCTTCCAAAGCAAAAAAAGAAGGTTTTGAACAAATCGCTGCGATTTTTACTAAAACTGCTGAAAACGAAAAAGAACACGCAAAATTATGGTTTAAGGAACTTGAAGGTATAGGCACAACTGCTGAAAATTTAGTTCATGCTGCGGAGGGTGAAAACTACGAATGGACTGATATGTACGCTAACTTTGCAAAAACTGCCGAAGAAGAAGGCTTCCCCGAACTTGCTACTAAATTTAGATTAGTTGCCCAGATTGAAAAAAGTCATGAAGAAAGATATAGAGCGTTACTTTCTAACGTAGAGGCACAAGAAGTATTCAAAAAAGCAGACGTTAATGTTTGGGAATGCAGAAACTGTGGACATCTTGCCGTTGGTAAATCAGCTCCTGAAATCTGTCCTACTTGCGCTCACCCGCAAGCGTACTTTGAAATCAGAGAAGAAAATTATTAAGATTAAATAATTTTACACGACAAACAAAAACCCCGAGTTAATTACTAACTCGGGGTTAATTATTATTTCTTTTTATTTTGTTTTATTTTACCGTTTTCGATTACTATGCGATTAACGTCGACGTTTTTGAATAGCGTTTTAGAATAGTCTGTTGAGGTGAAGATTGTTTGCATATCTTTTACGGCTTCGACTAATTTTTTTTGTCTGTTTTTATCAAGTTCAGATAAAACGTCATCTAAAATTAAAATCGGGTATTCCCCGAAACGATTTTTAAATATTTCAGTTTCGGCTAGCTTTAAAGATAACGCCACCGTTCTTTGTTGACCTTGCGAGCCGTAGGTTTTTACGTCTATATCGTTTAGGATAAACTTTATATCGTCACGGTGTGGACCTATCCCCGTAAATCCTAATCTTAAATCTCGTTCTAGACTTGTTTTGTAATCAGATAAAATTGCGTAAGCAATTTCCTCTTCGCTTCCGTAATAACCGCTTTCGGTTTTGAGTTTTAGAATTTCTTTTCCGCCCGATAAAAACCCGTGTTTTTCTTCTGCAATCGGAGATATTTCATTTAAAAATTCGTTGCGTGATTTTATAATTTTACTTGCTTCTTTTGATAATTGTATATCCCAAATAGGCAAAGTTTCTTTTATTAAATCCCTATCGGGGTCTTTTAAAAGATTATTTCTTTGCAATAGAATTTTGTTGTAGCGTTGCAAAGAATAAAAATAGTTTTTTGACATTTGCGAGAGAGAAACGTTAAGAAATCTTCTACGGTCTTCTGGACTTTCTTGTATTAGTTTTAGTTCTGATGGATTAAAGAAAACACTGTGAATATTTCCTAAAAGTTCGCCGACTTTATGGACTTCTAGCCCGTTTACGTAAATATTTTTCTTGTCGTTAGAGTTAAATTTTATTTTTACAGAAACGTCACCGTAAAGAGAAGTTGCCGAGCCGTAAATTTCAGCGGTTTCTTCGCCGTTTTTAATTACTAACTTATCACGATTGGCGCGAGGAGAGTACCCCGTGCAAAGAAAAAATATTGCTTCGCCGGCGTTGGTTTTACCTTGCGCGTTTGCGCCCGTTAAGATATTTATTCCGTTTTTGAATTCAAATTCTTCCTGTGAATAGTTTCGGAAATTTTTAAGGGTTAGTTTTGTTATTTGCATATTTAAAAATTTTTAAAAGTTTTGCGAGGGGTAATACTTGATTACAATCGCTTTTTATGATACAATACGTATACATTATACGAAATTTTAGTTTTTAAATCAACAAAAAGGAAAAATCATTTAATGGAAAGTTACGAAATTCTTTGGAAATCGGCGTTAGGGCAACTAAGTACGTTGGTTTCATCAATTTTTTACGATACTTTTGCAGTTGAAGTTAAACCCGTTGATATTTTAGGCGATAAAATTATTCTTTGCACGAGTAGACCGCTTATTAAAAGAACAGTCGAAGAAAACACCGCTGACAAAATTAGAGAGGCGCTTTCAAAAGTTAACAGCGAAATAGTAGACTTTGAAATAGTTATAGCAGAAAATAGGGACGATTACCTAAAACAAATCGGCGAAAACGCTCGTGAAGAATTAGATATTCGCGGTTCTTTAATCAATCCTAAGTTTACTTTCGATTCTTTTGTCGTAGGTTCTTCTAACGAATTTATTTATTCTGCGGCAAAAGCCGTAGCCGACCAACCGGGCGATGCTTATAATCCCCTTTTCATTTACGGTGGAACGGGTTTAGGTAAAACGCATATTTTGATGGCGATTGCCAATTATTTAAAAATACATAAACCTACGCTTAACGTTATGTACGCTACTTGCGAACAGTTCGTTAACCAGATGGTAGAAAGTATTTCTAAGGGTAAAGGCGCAGGCGGTGTGGCGTTTAGGAAAAAATACCGTAATTTAGACGTTTTACTCATAGACGACGTCCAGTTTTTATCTAAAAAAGAAGCAACACAGACGGAATTTTTCCATACATTTAACGAGCTGGTTTTACAAAACAAACAAGTTGTTTTAGCGTCTGACCGTCCCCCGAGAGAAATAGAGTTTTTGGAAGAACGACTTAGAACTCGTTTTGAGGGAGGACTTCTTGCCGACGTTCAGCAACCGGACTTAGAAACTAGAATTGCAATTTTAAGAAAAAAAGCCGACGAACAAAAATGTGTAATCGATTTAAAAGTGCTAGCGTATATTGCTGAGAATAACGAAAGCGATATTAGGTCTTTAATAGGTAAACTTACCAAAGTAATTTTTGCCTCAAAATTACACGAACGCCCTATTACGGTAGAGTTGGTTAAAGACGCGCTAAAAGAAAGCACTGGTGGAACGCAAGAAGAATTAGAAGCAGAAGATATTATAAACGCTGTTTGTGATTTTTATAAAGTTTCTAAAACAGATATGGTTAGCAAAAAGAAAAACAAAGAAATTGCTAAACCACGTCAAATATGTATGTATCTAATTAACGATATGATGAATTTACCGCTTGTTACCATTGGTGAAAAGTTAGGCGGTAGGGATCATGCAACTGTAATTTACGCTAGAAATACTATTTCAGAAGAAATCAAAAACAACACCAAACTTTCTACTGAAATTAACGATATAAGGAAAAAACTTTTAAAACAATAAAATGAACAAGTTTATAGAAGGACAATTCGATGCAGTAGTAGTTGGCGCAGGACACGCTGGCTCGGAATCTGCATTAGCGCTTGCCCGTACGGGTATTAAAACGGCTATGCTCACTCTTAACTTAGACAGCATAGCCTTTATGGCGTGTAATCCTTCAATCGGTGGTACTGCAAAAGGTCAAATAGTGCGTGAAATAGATGCGCTTGGTGGCGAGATGGGTATTAACGCCGACAAAGCGCTTTTGCAAATTCGTATGCTTAACCGTGGAAAAGGAACGGCAGTTCAGTCGCTTCGCGGTCAAGAAGATAAAAACGCTTATCACCGTTTAATGAAACAAACGCTAGAAAATCAAGAAAATCTTGATATTATTCAAGGTGAAGCTGTAAAGATTTTAACCGACGGGAAAAAGGTTACGGGTGTTTTAACTGCACACGGTGGTGTGTTAGAGTGTAAAGCTGTGATTTTGGCTACGGGTGTTTATCTAAAAGCAAGCGTTATCGCTGGCGAGTGGAAGAAAAATACGGGACCTAATGGCTTTGCTCCTGCTAACGACCTAACCGAAAACCTTATAGAGTTAGGGTTTAACGTTCGTCGATTTAAAACGGGTACACCTGCAAGAATAGACAAAAACTCTATTGATTTTTCTAAATTAGATATACAAAATGGTGAAACGGATATTTATCCGTTTTCAGTATTAACCGAAGAGTTGCCTTTAACTCAAACGCCTTGTTATTTAACTTATACTAACGAACAAACTCACCAAGTAATTAGAGAAAATTTACATCGTTCGCCATTGTATGCAGGTGTTATTCACGGTACAGGACCTAGATATTGTCCGTCTATTGAAGATAAAGTCGTGAGATTTGCCGATAAGGAGCGTCATCAGTTATTTTTAGAACCCGAAGGCTCTGACACCAACGAAATTTACGTTCAAGGCATGTCGACTTCGTTACCCCATGACGTTCAAGTAAAAATGTATCGTACGGTCAAGGGATTAGAGAATTGCAAGATTATGCGTTATGCTTATGCGATTGAATACGATTGTATTGATTCACTTGATTTGTATCCGACGTTGGAGTATAAAAAAATAGAAAATCTTTTCTGCGCAGGTCAAATCAACGGTACTAGCGGTTACGAAGAAGCAGCAGGTCAAGGTTTAATTGCCGGACTTAACGCATCGCTAAAACTAAGGGGCGAAAAACCGTTTACTTTAACTAGAAGCGACGGGTATTTAGGCGTATTAATTGACGATTTAACTACAAAAGGCACTAACGAGCCTTACCGTATGATGACTTCTCGTGCCGAATACAGAATTTTGCTTCGCCAAGACAACCCCGATTTAAGGCTTACCGAAAAGGTAGAATATACTGGAATTTTAAGTAAAGCTAGGATAGATAAATATCGCGAAAGGTTATCGGAATATAATAAAGCGACAGCCGAAATGCAAACTA
This sequence comes from Christensenellaceae bacterium, assembly GCA_045644505.1. GTDB lineage: Bacteria > Bacillota > Clostridia > Christensenellales > Borkfalkiaceae > UBA1259. The sequence goes on from JAZRGZ010000046.1 coordinate 9,097, forward strand.
CCGTTAAACCTAAAACTTGTGAAAGATTGTTAAAGTCGCACGGTTACGATTTAGCAAACACGTCTTTAACTTACGGAGATATGATAAGACGTGGTATTTCTATAAAAGAAATTAAGCAAGAGTTTAACGCTTTCGACGGAATTTCCAACGCTATTTTAGACACGGTAGAAACCGACGCTAAATACGAAGGTTACTTAAAGAAAGGTTTAGACCAAATAGAAAAAGCTAAAAAATTAGAAGAAAGAACTTTACCCCGTGATTTAGATTATTTAAGCATTCAAGGTTTGCGTTTAGAAGCTAGACAAAAACTAGATAAAATCCGTCCTGAAAACTTAGGTCAAGCAGGAAGAATTTCAGGGGTTTCCCCCGCCGATATTGCAGTTTTAATGGTATATTTAAAGAAATAAAGAAAGTTATTATATTTAATTATAAAAATAAGTATAAGCGCCGTTATGGGTTTAGCCCACAACGGCGCTTACTTAGTGCATTTTTTACAAGGTGTAAAACTGTCTTCTACCTCCGAAAGAAAAGTCTTTATAGCATTTTTACCTGCGCACGTTGATTTAAGATGAAACCTTTTTCCTGTTGGGGTTGTGTAAACAGTTATATCGTTTTTTTTTGTAATTGTTTGGGTGGGGTTTGTCTGAGTGCTATTTATAGAAGGTGTATCTTGTTTGTTGGCATCTAAATTATTACAGCCAATACACGCAACTAATAAAATAAGCAAAAATAGTAAACAGTAAATCTTAAATTTATACATACCCCCCCTTTTTTAAAAGTATAAATCGTACAATATACGATTGTCAAGAAATTTATCGTATAATATGCGATATTGTATCTATACTTATAGGGTGGGTATGGATAAATGTTAAAGGAAATACAAAAGAGATTGAGAGAAAGCATATTAAATGCTAATATAACACAAAAAGATTTGGCAAAGGCTGTTGGGGTTTCGCCACAAACGATTTCCAAGTATATGAAAAAAGACGTTTTCCCTGCACTAGACACTTTGGCAAAATTGTGTAAAGTTTTAGACGTTAAATCAGATTATATTTTAGGATTATGTGATTATTAAAAAAGCGCCGTTATGGGTTTAGCCCACAACGGCGCATATTATTTTTAAGTCAGTCTGTAAGCCGAGTTCTGTCGTGTACGGTCATTTATCTACGAATAACGTTACCGTTATCCCCCAGCGATATTTTATTAAACCGTTTCGGTGAAACTCCCGTGTGAAACGGTTTGTCAATCTTGCGTCGGGTGGGGTTTACATTGCCCCTTACGTTACCGTAAGGGCGGTGTGCTCTTACCACGCCTTTTCAACCTTACCTAAATTATAGGCGGTAATTTTCTGTTGCACTTTCCTTAAAGTCGCCTCCACCGGGATTTCTCCGGCACCCTGTTTCTAAAACGCTCGGACTTTCCTCATTGACGGTTTCTCTCCGTCCCCGCGACCGTATAACTGACTTAAAAGTATACTAATTTTAGTATATACCTTTAATTTTGTCAAGAGTTTTTACAAAAAAGAAAAAGAACGGTAATGTTTTACTGTTCTTTTTCTTTCTAGGTTTAGTTTTTTACAAGTCGTCGGCGTCTTGAATAGGTTTTTCGTATTTATCTTCACTATTAGTTCCGGTATACGAACCTAAAACGTCGTAACTGCTTTTCATTTCAGAAACTTTTTTATTCTTGTTTTTCTTTTTCATTACTTGCAGTTTTTTGTTGACTTTTCTTGGTTGCTTTTATTAGCAACTTTACTCTTTTTAGTATTCTTCATAACTTCCCCCTTGACAGTATTATGGGCAGGAATTTTTATATTATTCATAAAAACTAAAAATTTTTTAAATCAATGATGGCGTAGTAATTTACTTTATTACTACGCCATTATCTATCTTTTATTTAGTTGTATCCTGCTTTCGCTACCGTCTTGTGGCTAGTTCAGTATAGACAACTCTTTTCCTTTTGGACTTTTATTTTTTAGCCGACGGGTTCTTTACAGCAGGTAGATAAATCGTTGATTGGTCTTACCTCCTTGTTTTACCTTTTAAGTTAAATTTTTTGTACATCGGTTTACCCCCTTATGTTTTATTTGGTGGGATTTACTTGTACATTGGACCGCCCTCCTTTTTATTATTTGGTTTGAATTCTCCTGTTCATCGGTCCACCCTCCTTAGATAAGGTTTTCTTTTTTCACCTATATCGTAATATATTATAAAAGACTTGTCAATGGGTTTTTAAAAAATTTTGTCAACTTTATTTTTTAAAAACCTCTTGTTTTTTTATTTATTTTATGAGATAATAAATTTGTTAGGGATAAAAATTCTCAACCGTTAAAAGTATAAAATCAATAGAAAAAACCTGCTGAAAAGCAGGTTTTTTGTTTTTAATTTTTATTATCTTACGCCTATTTTTGTACAAGGCGCTGTATCTCTTAATACCTCTTTTATGGTGTATTTTGCGCTTGTGATACGTACAGTTGTGCCATTTTTAACAGCGTCTTTTATATATTCGAGTTTAGCTTTTGCTCCATTTGCGCCTTTACGTGATGCACCGTCGCAGTAGTTTTCGCACTCTGTTATATTGTCTAAAACTTCTTGAATACTGCTACCGCTGATTTCCTTTATTAAAGTTGACGGGTCTTTGGGGTCTTTATAGATACCGTCGGTACTAGTGAAAATCAAAAGATTTTTTGCTTTTACTAGACATGCAATTTGTGAAGCCGTTTCGTCGTTATCAACGCACTCGACAACTTTTGGTTTTTTGTTTTTTAAAAACTGTATTTCAAAACGTCTGCTTTCTTCGGTGCTTACTGCATCGTTATAGTTGACGATAGGAATAGCGTTTTGATTGGGTGCGCGAAGTAGCATATTTTTTAAGTGCTCTCTTTTCTCGTCGTCGTTAAAGTGTTGGTGTTCAACGAGAACTTGTCTTAACGAATATTTGGGGTCGACAAACTGGCGGTAAGTTGACATTAAAATAGATTGACCTTGTGCTGAATAGTCTGTTTTTACAGTTTCTTCGTTGCCGGTTAGTTCTTTACCAGTTCTGTTTATGTAGTCGAGCCTACCCGTTTCAACCGCACCACTTGTAACCCATATATAACCGGGGCGAAGTTCGCGCGATAAACGTGCTATTAACGAATAGTCTAACATATTACGTTCTTTGTCGATAAGCGCCATTGAGCCGATTTTACCGACGAGTTCGATGTCGAATTTCATATTTCTCCTTATGCCTTTTTATTATTTTATCATAAAACAAATAAAAATTCCAACAAAATTCTTATAAATATTATAAATCGGTGTTATCGTCGTGAATACTAGGCAAATTCCAGTGATATTTTGCAGCTAAAAATCTTAAAGCGACGATTACTATAAATCCTATAACCATTGCAAGCGTTTCGCCGACCAGATTCCACAAAACACAAGTAAAAGCTACGCCCACGATAGATGCCGACGCGTAAAAATGTTTTACGAAGATATCGGGAATATTTTTTGACATCATATCTCTGAGCACGCCACCGCCAACACCCGTTATTACCCCGACAAATATCAGTAAAAACGTGTTAGAGCTGAAACCTGCGTAAGCTACTTGAACGCCTATTACCGAAAAGGTCGCAAGTCCTAACGTGTCGGTTATCAGCAAGCATAAATCGTAACCGCGTTTATGGTGTACTAAAAATTTTCGTACGAACGGTAAAAATATTATAATCGAAGTTATAACGGCGATAAGTGCGTATCTTGAATTTATAAAGGTAATAGGTGGAGTGTTTCCTAAGATTAAATCTCTTATAATTCCACCGCCTACCGCTGTGATTAATCCTAACACGCACACACCGAAAACGTCCATTTTTTTACGAACGCCTTTGATTGCGCCTGATACTGCAAAAGCGATTGTTCCTAAGATTTCTAAGCATAAAAAAAAGAAGTCGGGCATAAAAATTCTCCTCATTAGACTTTATTTCCGACTTCGTCTTTTAACCTGAAAGATTCTCTTTTTATACTAAAAATTTATAAAAAGATTGCTTCTTCGGCGGGTTTCCCCTTTTCCAAAGTTCCGTCAAACAGCGGTCCTTTTGCCTGAAAGTTTTACTCCTTCGGCGGTGATGTTTTATATGTAATCACTCTCTCCCGCTGTCGTCAACCGGGTGGTATTAAGTTAAGTTTAGTATAAGCCTTTATACGGTTATTGTCAATTATTTAGCAAGCATAAAAATTGCTTTTTCGTAGATATTATAAACTTTTTTCATAATATCTTCGGGCATGTTCTCGTTGGCTTCGTGCGCGCCTGCTGAGTAACCGTCTATACCGCCCGCACCAAACGAACAGCCTTGTTTAAACACCCTAGCGTAAGTGCTACCCGTTTCGTATTTGGGTTTAGCATCCTTTTCCCCAGTGATTTCTATGTAAGCTTTGAGTAAAGTTTGCACAAAATCCCCGTCCTTGTCTACCATAAACGGAGGATGTCTTTCCGTCGAAACGTATTCTAAGCCGAAACTGTCTATATAATGTTTGATTTTATCAAAGGTTACGGGCGCGGGAATTCGAGTGTCGCATTTAACGCAAACTTTTCCGTCTTCTTCAAAAAGCAGGTCGGGCGACAAGGTGAGCGAGCCTTGCTCGTTTTTGATTTGTCTTACACCTGATTTGTCGTTAATTACGTAGTCGTAGAAGTTTTGAACGTCTTCGCCCATTTCTAAAAAGTAAGCAAATAAGTTGTTGAGAGCGTTTACACCTTTTTCAGGTTGTGAGCCGTGGCAAGATTTACCTACACTTACAATTTTGTTACCGTCTACAAGATTAAGACCGTATTTATATATAAGGTTTTCGTTTATTCCCTCTGGTCTAGCATAAGCGTGCGCTCTACCGCAAACTGCATTGATAACCGTACCGCCTTCTAACCCGTAAAAGTT
>JAZRGZ010000047.1:0-11041 GCA_045644505.1 Christensenellaceae bacterium
AACGGGGTTTATGTTTGAAGACCATAAAAGTATGTTTGAACACGTCTTAAAAAAAGAAGGCGTTGAATACGATTTTGTGTATAGTCCAGGAGCGTCAAGAACAAATTATAAAATAATTGACAGAAAGTCAATGTTAACCGAAATTAACGACAAGGGCGCAGAGGTAAGCGTAAAAAAACAATACGAACTCATCGACAAAATAACAGAATTGTCTAAAAAATGTACAATTTGCGTAATGAGTGGTAGTTTACCGTCTGGCGTGTCGAAAGAATTTTATGGTCAAGCCTTGTCGGTAATCCCAAAAGACGTTAAAGTTATAGTTGACGCTGAAAAAGATAACGTTTTGTCGGCAGTAGCGTCAAGACCAATCTTTATGGTAAAACCTAACCTTAAAGAATTAGAATCGTTTGCGGGCAAAAATTTAAGTTCAAAAGCTGAAATAGCAGAAGCCTGCAAAGGTTACGTTAATTTAGGCGTAAAGTACGTTATGGTGTCGTTAGGTAGTGAGGGTGCAATTTTAACTGACGGCAAACGTAATTTGTATTGCAAAAGTGCTAACGTTGCAGTAAACTCTACCGTGGGTGCTGGCGACAGTATGGTAGCGGCGATATGTTCGGCGTTAATTGACGGGTGTGACCAAGAAGAAATGTTGCTTCGCGCCGTTTCAGCAGGAACTGCCGCAGTTACTACAAGTGGAACTAATCTTTTTTATAAAGACAAATACGATGAGATTTATTCAAAAATCTTCGTGGAAGAGTTCTAAAAGACATATAAAAAGCATAAACAGTCTGTTTTTACACAGACTGTTTTTATTATGAAAAAAAACGCCAAAACTATAATATCTTTTTTAAAAGAAAGAAGAATATCTACGGTAGCAGGTGCTTGGGTATACTACTTTTTAACCGCGTTATTGCCGTTAGTATTTTTGGTGTTCACGGCTTTTGGTGTTTTTGGAGTAAGCCTAAACGAAAACTTGGTGTTAAGACTGCCTGTGGAATTTCAACAAGTTGGAGAGATTTTGGTTACTACGGCATCCAAAGCGTCTGGCGGAATAACCGTATTTTTTATTATCGTCGTGTTTTTTACCGGCTCGACTTTGTTAAACCAAATGCTAAAAGACGGTGAATATATTTACGAACACAAAAAAAATTATAAATACGGTTTTTTAAGACGGTTATTTTCATTACTTGCGCTGGGGGTTTTATTCTTAATATTTTTGGCTTGCGCCTTCGTGTCAACTTTTCAAAACATAATTTTAAGTGGATTTAATATAAGCGATTCAAAGTTTGCAGTAATTTTAATAGCAACGTCGGTAATTACCGTAAGTTTTTTCTTAATAAATTTGTTGAACAAATTTATTTGCCCATACAATAAAAGTTTTTTCAGTTTTCTACCTGGTAGCTTGATTTCTCTATTTGTTATCGTTTTAGGTACTATTGTTTTTATGTTATGGTTAAGAATATTAAAACCGTACAACGCTTTCTACGGTAGTTTAGCAGGCGTTATCGCTTTTTTGCTATGGGCGTATATTTTGATGTTAGGACTTGTAATCGGTGTGTGTTTTAACGTTAGAATTTTAGATAAAAAAACTAAACTTCGAAGAATTTGACTTCGTCATAAACCGACAAAAACTCGCATATAATAAACTATCTCATAATCTAAATAAGGGGGAGTTTATGCGGGACGACTTGGAAGAACGAGTTATAAAAGAAGCTCGTTACGTAATAGATACGGGCGCAACGGTAAGAAATACCGCCAAAGAATTTCACGTTGGTAAAAGCACCGTTCATAAAGATATGACCGAAAGATTAATAAATATAGATAAAGAATTATATCTACAAGTAAAAAAAGTGTTACAAATAAATCTTCTAGAAAGACATCTTCGTGGAGGAGAAGCCACCAGAATAAAATATCTAAGACAAAAGCCCTGACAAACAGTTGACAAGCAAGGTTAATTTGTATAAAATAAAAGTATAATATACCTAAACTTTAAGGTTCGCCTAAGAGCAAAGGGATGAATATGGACTATACAAGACAAATGGTCTTGTTTAATCGCGTTCCTCCCTTGTCGTATATTGACTCAAGGGAGTTATTTTTTTACAAGGAGAAAAATATGAAAAAACTACTAACAATTTTATTTACCGCATTACTTAGTTTAACGGCGATATTCGGAACGGCTTGCAAAGACGAAACTCCGCCTGCAACCTTAAAATTCTATGCACCTGACGGTGCTCCCGCTTTGGCAATTTCAAAGTTTATAAACGACGGCGAAAATTTTGTTGATAACGTAACGATGGAATATAACGTCGTTTCTTCAAGTGAAATAGGTGGAGTTATGCAACAAGGTACGGGCGATTTTATAGTAATGCCCATAAATGCCGCAAGTAAGTTATACAAAGCAAACGAAACCGACCCTTATAAAATGGTTTCGGTTATCACTCACGGTAATCTTTACGTTATGACTAGCGCTACATTTGATTTTTCTAACGCATTAGGTAGTGTAATCGGTGTTATCGGACAAGGTTTAGTACCTGACTTAACCTTAAAAGCCGTGCTTTCTAAGTTGGGATACGCAGATAAAATTACAGTAGGCGACACGGCAACTGCCGACAAGATAACGCTTAGATACTTCGCGCAAGCAAGTGAAATGATACCTTTACTTAAACAGGGCGTTTTAACCGTTGGGTTACTTCCCGAACCCGCTGCAACAAATTTGACGAAAGTTGCAAACAACAAAACTTGGAACAGAATAGATTTACAAGAACTCTATAACGCTGAAACTAAGGCTTATCCGCAAGCAGTTTTAATGGTAAAACAAAGTATAATAACCAATTACCCCGAACTCATAACTGAATTAAAGGACAAGTTTAGCGATAACGTTACTTGGGTAAAAGAAAACCCGTCGCTTGCGGTAGAAGCTGTAAACGCTAAAATCTCGGCTGGCGTTACACCGTCGTTAGTATCTGCAAACATTACTTCTACCGTTGTTGACAATTGTAAAATTTTTTGGGAAAGCGCTACTGACGCAAAACAAAGCGCAATCGATTATATTAACGCTGTAATTCAAGTGGGAACTGGTATGCAAGTACCGCCTGCAAAAGCGCTTACCGACGAATTTTTTGGCTAAGGACTAATGAAAAAAGACAAGATTATTAATTTACTGCTCCCCGTAATAACGGTGGGGTGCATACTGATATTATGGTCGATTTCGGCCTTCATAATTGACAACGAGTTTTTATTGCCAAACTTAAAACTGACCTTAACTTCGCTATTAAATTTATTTAGTAGTGGGGAATTTTACCTTGCCTTTTTACTTACGCTTTTAAGGTCGATTATAGCCTTTATAGTGTCATTTTTATTAGCAACTGCGCTTGCTGTAATCGGAAATACCAACGACCTAGCAAAACGCGTAATAAGAATACTTATAGCTATTACGAGAGCCCTACCGACTATTGCGGTTGTATTACTTTTGCTGTTTTGGACAAATTCACAAGTTGCGCCCGTAATAGTTACAATGTTAGTAGTTTTGCCTACTGTTTACACTAACGTTGACAACGCCTTAAACGAGATAGATAAAGAGCAATTAGAAATGTGTAAAATGTTCAAGGTTGACAATAAAACAGTTCTAAAAAAAGTAAAAATTCCGCAAATTGCACCGTCTATGGTAAATGCAGTCGGTTCGGGTTTATCTCTTAATTTAAAACTTATGGTGGCGGCGGAAGTTTTAAGCCAAACGGCAAAGTCGTTAGGATATATGCTTAACACCTCAAAAGTATATTTTGAAATTTCTACGATGATAGCAATTGTATTAACGACTGTAATAGCAGGAATTATAATAGAGAGTTTATTTTCAAAATTATCAGTTAGGCTTGGTAAATGGAAATGATAAAGCTTCAAAACATAACTAAAAAATACGGTAACAATACCGTATATGAAAACTTTAATTTAAATATAGAAAATTCAAAAATTACGGCTATTTTAGGCGAGTCGGGGTCTGGTAAAACTACGCTTTTAAATATTATGGCAGGTCTTACCGATTATGACGGCGAAGTAAAGGGTGTTGAACAAAAAATCGCTTTTGTTTTTCAAAAGGATAGACTTGTTTCAAATCTTACCGTTGGTGAAAATTTAACGCTTGTAAATCCCCAAGTAGACGTGATGAAAACGCTTAACGAGTATTCAATGTCTGAAAAGGTTAACGAATTTCCTAAAACGCTATCTGGTGGTCAGGCAAGACGCTTAGCCATTGCTCGCGCATTTTCGGTAAACGCCAAGACAGTTTTTATGGACGAGCCGTTTATAAACTTAGACGTTAAACTAAAATTTGAACTTATAAACAAAATAAAGTCAAGTCAAAAAACTGATAATAGCACTATAATTATCGTTACGCACGACGTGAAAGAAGCCGTTTCTATTGCCGACAGAATTATAATTTTATCTAACGGCAAAGTCAGTTTAGACGTTAAAGAAGTAAACGAAAAGACCGAAAATGAAATTCTCGGTCTTATGATAAACGGAAATATTTAACTTATATTTTTATAACCGAATAGGTGTCGTCTAAGAGAGTGAAAGTTTCACTCTCTTTATTCGTTATAATAAACTTGTTGTCGCCGTCGTTATATACGACGAAAATACTAGCGTTAGGAAAACGCGAAAGAATTTTATTCATAAAACTTGTAAGCGAACAGTTTTGTACGTCGTTTTTATTAAAATTCAGTAAACAAAGCGCCGTCGTAACCGCGTCGCCGAACGCTCCGTTTGTACCGACGACTGTCGCGCTTAGTATATTATTATCAGTAGGTTTTCCGATAAAAGGGTCTATTATATGACTATACTTTTTACCGTCAAGGGTGTAAAATCTTTCGTAAGTACCGCTTGTAGAAACGCTAAAATCGGCTTGATTTTTAGTATCTACTCTTATAACGTTATCAGTAACGTTTTCAGGGTGGCGAATAGCAAGGGTATTAGCCGAAAGAATTTTTAAACTACTTCCGCCTATATTTACGTAACCTTTTTCGTATCCAGCGTCGGATAAAATTTTATAAACTTTTTCGGTAGCGTAACCTTTTAAAATTCCGCCGAAATCTAACTCTAAGTCGCTGGTTTTAGTTACCGCCATATTGCTTTCGTCAATGACTAAATTGTTTAAATTTAAGTATTGGTCGTTTGTCAAAGCAGTAATATCTTCATTGTTAGGCAAAGTGAAGTTTTCAACGGGAAAATTAGGTGAAAACTGCCATAACTTTACCAACGGATAAACGGCAGGATTAAACTTCTTATCAGTAAACTCGTACAAGTTTTTGACGGATAAAAGTATTTGTTTCGTTTCAGTATCTAAATTTATTAGCGTACCGGTTGCGCTGTCGTTAAGATTTTTAGTAAAACTTCCGTCTTTTACTGAAAACTTTTCTTCTAACGAGTACAACGTATCTTTTATTTTTAGTTGTAATTCGTCGTTCAAAGACTTACCGGTAACTTCCACGTGAATACCTGTATTAAAACAAGTGAAATCCGTCGTTGACGTTTTAGAACACCCAAACAAATAAATCGTGGAAATGACCGCCATAAATAGAGCGATACAACGTTTAATAGTTCTCATATAAGATATTATATATAAAAAACAGCTAAAAATCAAATTATTATTGACAAAGGTTACCCACTTTGATAAAATAAAATTGTATTTTTAAGTTTATAGACAAAGAAGTGCGAGATGATTAAATATAAAATTGCAGGCGTGATATTTAACGCGGAATTTAAATCTCCGCAACTTATCAAACTATGCCAAAATTATCAATATTCGGGAGATGAATCAGCGGAGTTTAGTATAACGATTGACCAAGAGGAGTTACAATCGGAACACGAAAAAACTCCCAGTTTTTCTTTTTCTGCAACTGAAAGTTATCTTGCGTACTGTAAATTAAACGAATATTTTATCGCTCGGGGCAAAGGTTTATTGTTTCACTCGACTGCAATAGCCGTTGACGGTAAAGCTTATCTATTTACCGCAGACAGTGGTGTCGGCAAATCTACGCACGCGAGTTTTTGGCGTCAACTTTTAGGCGACAGGGCGGTAATGATAAACGATGACAAACCGCTTCTTACCGTTGAAAACGGTATAATTTACGCTAACGGGACGCCGTGGCAAGGCAAACACCGTTTGGGCAACAACGTAAAAGTTCCTGTAAAAGCAATTTGTTTAATAGAACGTGGTGAAAAAGACCAGATATCTAGTTGCTCAGCATCAGAAATGGTGGTAACAATATTAAGACAAACTATACTTCCAAAGACAGAGGAACAAATGAACAATTTGTTCGCGATAATGGAATTAATCTTAAAAGGCGTGTCTTTATATAAGCTTAAATGCACGTTAAACGTAAGTTCAGCTAAACTTGCGTTTGAAAAAATGTCAGGTGAAAAACTATGAAAATCAAAAAAGGGTTTATATTAAAAGAAATAGCCGGTAGCTACGTTGTAGTAGCGGTAGGACCTGCGCTCAAAAATTTTAACGGCGCTATTAGTTTAAACGGCGTCGGTGCAACTCTTTGGAAGGCATTAGAAAACGGTAACACGGTAGAAGGTTTAATAAACGCGCTTACCGATGAATATGACGTAGGGTACGATAAAGCAAAGTTGGACGTTGAAAAATTTATAGGAAAATTAAAGGAGGCTAATCTCGTAGAATAGTAGCGAGCAAACCAAAGATGGAAAGATTAGGATTCGACAACAAAAAATATCTTGAAATGCAATCTGAAAAGATTAAAGAAAGAATCGCTATGTTTGGGGATAAACTCTACCTTGAATTCGGCGGAAAACTTTTTGATGATTATCACGCATCACGCGTTTTACCCGGGTTTGAACCCGACAGCAAAATAAAAATGTTGTCGCAGTTAAAAGACCAAGCAGAATTTTTAATCGTAATTAATGCTAACGATATAGAAAAAAATAAAACCAGAGCCGACCTTGGCATAACTTATGATATAGAAGTAATAAGATTAATAGATAACTGTCGTAACAGCGGTTTTTACGTAGAAAGCGTAGTGTTAACGAGATTTGCAGAACAACCCACGGCAATAGCTTTTCAAAAGCGATTAGAAAACCAAGGCATAAAAGTATACCGTCATTATCCTATCGACGGATATCCTTCGGAAGTAGAAAAAATAGTAAGCGAATGGGGATACGGCAAGAACGAATACGTTGAAACTAAACGTCCCTTAGTAATCGTTACAGCGCCTGGTCCAGGTAGCGGTAAGATGGCGACATGCTTATCGCAGTTATACCACGAAAATAAACGCGGTATAAAAGCTGGATATGCTAAATACGAAACCTTCCCCGTATGGAACTTGCCCTTAAACCACCCTGTAAATTGTGCTTATGAAGCGGCAACCGCCGACCTTAACGATATGAATATGATAGACCCGTTTCATTTAGACGCTTACGGCGAAATGGCGGTCAATTATAACCGTGACGTGGAAATTTTCCCCGTACTATCGGCAATGCTATGCAAGATTATGGGAACATCTCCGTATAAATCGCCCACCGATATGGGTGTAAATATGGCGGGTAACTGTATTGTAGACGACGAAGTGTGCAGAAATGCTTCTAAACAAGAAATATTAAGACGTTTTTATTCAGCACAATTAGAAGTAATGAAAGGCGCTATCAGTAAAGAATCGGTTTCTAAAATAGAAATTCTAATGCAAAAGACTAAAACTAATATCAGCGATAGGGCAGTCGTTTATAGTGCTTTGGATAAAGAACTAAATACAGGCGAACCTTGTTGTGCCATGCAACTAGCGGACGGACGAATTGTTACGGGTAAAAACGGAAAACTTTTAGGCGCTTCGGCGTCGGCGCTACTTAACTCTCTAAAAGTTTTAGCCGACATAGACGACAGTATAGACATAATTTCCAGCACGGTAATAAAGCCTATACAAGAACTAAAAGTAAACCACATGGGAAGTAAAAACCCAAGACTTCACACCGACGAAATACTTTTATCGCTTGCAGTTTCAGCAGTAACAGACCCTGTCGCCCAAACAGCTCTTTCACAGCTATCCAAACTAAAAGGCGCACAATTGCACTCATCGGTAATACTATCGCACGTCGACGAAAAAACTTTCAAAAAATTAGGAGTTGACGTAACCTGTGAACCCAAACGCAAGGCAAGAACGTTAGTAAAATAATTAAAAATCAAAAAAAGTAAGCCCCGAGAATTTCGGGGCTTTGAATTAGACAAAAAAGTTTAAAATTTACCCTTACAATCTATTGACAAAACAAATTAAAAGTATATAATATATATTAGCACTCAAAAGTAAAGAGTGCTAACTTATAGGAGGCAATAAAATGACAGTAAAACCTTTATTCGACAAAGTAGTCGTTGAAAGTCTAGAAACAGAAGAAAGAACGGGCAGTGGATTTATACTTCCCTCAGCGTCACAGGAAAAGCAACAAATGGCAAGAATTATCGCAGTAGGTCCCGGCGGAATTATTGACGGTAAAGAAGTCGTAATGCAAGTAAAAGTTGGCGACAAAGTGTTCTACGCAAAATACGCGGGTAGCGAATTTAAGGTAGACGGCAAAGAATTAACAATAATCCGCCAAAGCGATATTTTGGCGGTTATCGAAGATTAAGGAGAATAAAAAATGGCTAAACAGTTAAAGTATGGCGAAGAAGCGAGAAAAGCTTTACAAAAAGGCGTAGACACTCTTGCGGACACCGTAAAAATTACGCTAGGACCTAAGGGAAGAAACGTAGTTTTAGAAAAAAAATTTGGCGCGCCACTTATCACTAATGATGGCGTAACTATTGCAAAAGACATAGAACTTGAAGACGCTTTTGAAAACATGGGCGCAAGTTTAGTAAAAGAAGTTTCCACCAAAACCAACGACGTAGCTGGCGACGGAACGACTACTGCGGTAGTTTTAGCGCAAGCAATGATAAGCGAAGGTTTAAAAAACGTTGCGGCAGGAGCAAATCCTATCGTTTTGAAAAAAGGAATTTCCGGTGCAGTAAAAGTTGCTGTTGACGAATTAAAGAGAATTAGTAAGCCCGTAGAAGATAAAACTTCAATCGGTCAAGTGGCCTCAATTTCAGCAGGCGACGAAAACGTTGGTGTGCTTATTTCCGAAGCAATGGAAAAAGTGGGTAAAGACGGCGTTATTACTATTGAAGAAAGCAAAACCATGAAAACTGAACTTTCCACCGTAGAGGGTATGCAGTTTGACAGAGGGTACGCTTCTGCTTACATGGTAACCAACACCGATAAAATGGAAGCAGTTTTAGAATCGCCAGTAATTTTAATTACCGATAAAAAGATTTCTTCTATCCAAGAAATTTTACCCATCGTTGAACCTATTGCGCAACAAGGCATGCGCCTTTTAATTATCGCAGAAGAAGTTGAAGGCGATGCGCTCGCAGCGCTTGTGGTAAACAAACTAAAAGGCGTGTTCAACTGTGTAGCAGTTAAAGCGCCCGGTTTTGGCGACAGAAGAAAAGCAATGCTCGAAGATATCGCGATATTAACTGGTGGTACTGTAATTTCAAGCGAACTTGGGTTTGAATTCAAAGACGTTAGACTTGATATGCTCGGTAAAGCACAAACGGTAAAAGTAGATAAAGACAACACCACGATTATCAACGGCGCAGGTAGCCAAGAAAATATTGAAGCAAGAAAACAAGCAATCAAAGCGCAAATTGAAGTTACTACGTCTGATTATGATAAAGAAAAATTACAAGAACGTCTTGCAAAGCTTTCTGGTGGCGTAGCAGTTATCAGCGTAGGCGCTGCAACCGAAATAGAAATGAAAGAAAAGAAACTCCGTATCGAAGATGCTCTTAACGCTACCAAAGCAGCGGTACAAGAAGGCATCGTTCCTGGTGGGGGAATTGCGCTAATCTCTACTATTAAGGTATTAGAAGAATACGCTAACACCTTATCGGGCGACGAAAAAACAGGCGCACAAATCGTACTTAAAGCCGTTCAAGCCCCCTTACGTCAAATAGCGTTAAACGCAGGTTTAGACGGCGCGGTAATCTTAAACGAAATTTTAAAAGTGAACAAAGAAAATTACGGTTTTAACGCACTTACCAACGAATACGTTGACATGGTGGTTTGCGGTATTATCGACCCGACCAAAGTTACCCGTTCAGCACTAGAAAACGCAGCTTCTGTTGCAGGCGTGTTCTTAACCACAGAAACTGTTATCGCTGACATTAAGGAACCCGAAGCACCTCAAATGCCTAACGCAGGTATGGGCGGTATGTATTAAAACTATCAAAAATATAGCAAAAAAAAGGCTACGACGGTAGCCTTTTTTGTTGTCAAATTTCTTAAAATAAATATGTAATTTTATTGTCTTTTTTGAATATTTATGTTAGTATTAAAATAATTATATTACTTTTAAAGGAGAGAAAAATGAAGAAAAGGTTTTTTTGTCCGATACTGGCACTTGTATTATCTTTTTCAGTAGTTTCAGGTCTATTTTCAACTGAAACTTTAAACCTGTTATAGCCGAAAGTAGTTTACCTGAAAAGCATTTAATACTAAATGCCGACGGCAGTTACGGTGGCTCTGCAAACGTTGAGCTTTACGGTGAAGGGGCACCCAAAAACGGTGAATACGACTTAGAAAACTCGCCTTATTATACTGTCAACGATTTCTATAATATGAAATGCACAAACGAAGAACACGGGCTTACACTTTTACCTAATTTTAAGCCTTATCAACAAACGATGGCTAAAAGTTCAGCGTTTGGCTGTTTAGTAATGGCTTTAAATTATATGGGCAAAAACGTATCAAGTGAATACAGCGAATTATCGCTCGTACAAAAATACGAACAAGCAACCTCTGAGTCTGTGAAAGAAAACGGCGTTGACGAGTATCACCTTAAATCTTTTATACAGTCACTTAATTTGGGCGTTACCATAGAACAAAATTTTGACACTGGACTTGATACGTCCTTACAAACCTTTTTAAGCGATAAACTTGCTGAAAATATTTCTAAGGGTTACATAATGTTGGTGCGTTTTCAGTCAGCTACT
>JAZRGZ010000048.1:0-13326 GCA_045644505.1 Christensenellaceae bacterium
GGCGCAAAATATATGGATAAAATTTGTGCTAACAAGAATATTAATAAAAACCCTGCTTTAATGTCTGCATTATTGCAATATTTATCTATGAAAAAGGGTAAAAATATTTCTGTAATGATGCCTTACGCAGACGGATTAAAATATATAGCAGACTGGTATTGTCAGTTATGGGGAGAAAGTTTAGGTAAAGCGTTAGATTTAGACGGAAACTACGTTTTCGCTGGTCAAACCCCTGTAAAAGCGTTGGGGGTTACCGACCAACATTCACAAATTCAACTATATAGAGAAGGTCCTTTCGACAAGGTAATAACTCTAATCGGCGTGGAAAAGTTTAGAAATGACGTTGTTATTCCTGACGGATGTAAGGAATTTCCTGACGTAAACTTCTTGTGTGGTCATACAATGGCAGAACTTATAAACACTGAAAGACTAGCAACCGAATATGCCTTGACTACCGCAAAAAGACTTAATCATACAATAATGCTTCCAGAGATTAATGCCTTTACTATCGGTCAATTATTATATTTATTTATGATGGAAACTGCGTTCTGTGGTGCAATGCTTAATATCGATACCTTTAACCAACCCGGCGTAGAGGGCGGTAAAAACGCTACTTACGCGCTTTTTGGCAAAAAAGGTTACGAAGAAGTTAAAAAACAAATGCAAAGTGCTCCTAAAAAAAGTGAAAAATATATAATATAGTAAATTTAATGGAAAAATTAAAATCTTCACAATGCGATAACAATAATTTACCGCTATATTTATTCCATCAGGGAACTAATTACAATACGTACGAATATATGGGCGCACATTTAACCGTAATTAACGGTAAATCGGGCGTAGTCTTCCGTACGTGGGCGCCTAACGCACAAAAAGTTTCTGTTGTTGGTGATTTTAACGGATGGGATATAAATTCTAACCAAATGCTCCGTATATCAGAAGGTGGCGTTTATGAGTTGTTTATCGAAGGTTTAAAAGATAATTTATTATATAAATTTGCTGTTACTAATAATGGTAAAACAGTTTTAAAAGCTGACCCATATGCGTTTTTTTCTGAAAACGGTAGTGGGAAAGCGTCGATAATTTATGACGTTAACGGATTTAGGTGGACGGATAATGAATATATTTCCAATAAAAAACAACCTTATTCTGCACCAATTAACGTTTATGAAGTAAATCTTGCATCGTGGAAAAGGCATAAAGACGGTAGTTATTATACCTATCGTGAACTGGCAAAAGAGTTGGTTGATTACGTTTTCGATATGGGGTACACGCATATTGAATTAATGCCTTTGACTGAATATCCTTATGACGGTTCGTGGGGGTATCAAGTAACAGGATATTTTTCAATAACTTCACGTTTTGGCACACCCAAAGATTTTATGTATTTTATCGACTGTTGTCATAAAAAAGGTATCGGCATTATTTTAGACTGGGTTCCAGCACATTTTCCAAAAGACGAGCATGGACTTTATGAGTTCGACGGTACTTATTGTTACGAAAATCAAGGCTGGGACAGACTTGAACACAAAACTTGGGGAACGAGAATTTTTGACTGGGGTAGAAACGAGGTTCAATCGTTTTTAATTTCTAGCGCTAATTTTTTGTTTAAAATTTTTCATGTAGACGGTTTGCGTGTTGACGCAGTTTCGTCTATGTTGTACCTTGATTATGAAAGAAATGACGGTGAGTGGATTCCTAACGAAAACGGCGGTAATTATAATTTACAAGCAATTGCGTTTTTGAAAAAATTAAACGGCGTAGTTTTTGCTGAAAACCGTAATATTTTAATGATAGCCGAAGAAGCTACCGCATATCCTATGATTACTAAACCAAACGACGTTGGTGGACTAGGTTTTAATTTTAAGTGGAACATGGGGTGGATGAACGATATTTGCAAATATATTAAAACCGACCCGTATTTTCGTTCGCACTGTCATGATAAATTAACTTTTTCTTTGTGCTATGCTTTCTCGGAAAATTATATTTTACCTATTTCGCACGACGAAGTCGTACATGGTAAAAAATCAATTTTAGATAAAATGCACGGTACGGTAGAACAAAAGTTTTCTTCTCTTAGAGCGTTTATGCTTTATATGTTCTCACACCCGGGTAAAAAACTTAATTTTATGGGGAACGAGTTCGGTCAGTTTAAGGAGTGGGATTATAAAGAGGGGTTAGAATTTTTCTTAAAAGATTATCCGTTACACAACAAATTGTCTAATTTTAACAAAGTTCTTAACCATTTTTATAAAAGTAGCGCACCACTATATGAAATAGAAGACAGTTGGAAAGGATTTAGTTGGATATCCCCAGATGAGAAAGACAACAACGTCATTAGTTACGTTAGAACAGATAAAAAAGGCAATCAAATTATAGCAATAATTAATTTTTCCGGTAATGATTATTACGATTACCGACTTGGCGTTGATAAAGGCGAATATAAAATCGCGCTATGCTCCGACGATAAAAAATTCGGTGGACGTGGTCTAAATAAAAAGAAAACTATTAAATCTTGTTCTAGGCACCAAGCTCACGGCAAGAAAAACTCAATTAGAGTTAATCTTCCAGCTTTCAGTGGTATGTATATAGAAAAAACAGAGATATAATTTTAGGAGAATATGTATGATAAGAAAAAAGAAATGTGTTGCGATGTTACTTGCAGGCGGACAAGGTAGTAGACTTTATGCTCTCACTAATAATATTGCAAAGCCAGCAGTATCTTTTGGTGGAAAATACAGAATTATAGATTTTCCGCTTTCTAACTGTGTAAATTCTGGTATAGATACGGTAGGTGTATTAACACAATATCAACCGTTAATTTTAAACGATTATATCGGTAACGGACAGCCTTGGGACTTGGATAGGTCGTTCGGAGGCGTACATATTTTGTCGCCTTATCAAGCAAAAACGTCTTCCGACTGGTATAAAGGAACCGCTAACGCAATTTTTCAAAATATTCATTTTATTAAGCAGTTTAATCCCGACTACGTTTTGATTTTATCAGGCGACCATATTTATAAAATGAACTATTCTATAATGCTAAATTATCACATCCTCAATAATGCAGATTGTACTATTGCCGCTCTCAACGTTCCGCTAGAAGAGGCGTCTCGTTTCGGTGTGTTAAACACAAACCCAGACGGAGTGATTTACGAATTTGAAGAAAAGCCTAAAAAACCCAAGTCAACCTTGGCGTCTATGGGTATTTATATTTTCACAGCTGAGAAACTATATAAATACTTGGAACAAGATAACAAGAATCCAAATTCGTCTAACGATTTTGGCAAAAACGTTCTTCCTGCAATGCTTAACGCAGGCGAAAAGATGATGGCTTACGAATTTAAGGGCTACTGGAAAGACGTAGGCACAATAGATTCTCTTTACGAAGCAAATATGGACTTGCTTGGTGATAATCCAGTTTTTGACGTTGCAGACCCCGACTGGAAAATTCAATCGAAAAGCCCGTTAGCTCCGCCTCATTTTATTGCTGACGGCGGTAAGACTGTTAATAGTATTATTATGTCGGGTTGTGAAGTCTTCGGTACGGTGGAAAATTCAATTCTCGGCAGTAACGTAACGGTAAGTAAAGGTGCGGTTGTAAAGAACAGTATTATAATGTCGGATACTTTTATAGGCGAAAATACGGTTATTGACTATTCTATCGTTGACGAGTGTGTAACAATAGGAAATGGCGTAAAAATTGGTGAAGATAAAGAAATTAAAAAAGGTATTACTGTTTTAGGTAGAAATATTACTGTTGGTGACGGTTTAATCGTAGAGGGCGGTAAGATTATTGACGTTGATTTAACTAGGGAGGGAAATTAATATGAAAGCCGTAGGTATTATATTTTCAAATATTCACGACGATAACGTGCCTGAACTTGTAAGGGTTAGAACTTTGGGTTCAATTCCTTTCGGCGGTAGATACCGTCTTATAGATTTTCCCTTATCAAATATGGTAAATTCCGGTATTGACACGGTAGGTGTCATTACTAAAAGCAACTATCAGTCTTTAATGGACCACGTTGGAAGTGGTAAGGATTGGGACCTTGCAAGAAAAGACGGCGGTGTAATAATTCTTCCTCCTTTTGGGGATACGGGTAATAATACGTTATACTCTACAAGATTAGAAGCATTAAAAGGGATTACTAATTTCTTGTTCCGCGCTGACGAAGAATACGTAGTTATGACCGATTGCGATTCCGTAAATTGCATTAATTATAACGAAATTATTGAGTTTCATAGTAGAAATCACGCTGATATAACACTTGTTTACAAAAAAATGAACGCAGATACTGAAATCGCTGACAGTACTGCTATTTTAGATTTGGCGGGAGATAGGGTTACAAATATTACTTACCGTGACCAATTAAATAAAGACAACGAAAACGTGTTTATTAACGTTTACGTTATGAAAAAAAGTCTTTTGCAAAATATTGTTATGGACAGTATAGCTCATAAAAAACGTCATTTTATGTCAGACGTTATAGGCCCTAACCTTAAAGGAATGAAAATTTTAGGGTATGAACATAAAGGTTTTTATGCAGGCATTACGTCGTTACAAGCCTACTATAATTCTAACATGGCAATACTTGACAAAAAGAATAGAAACGATTTGTTCGGTGACAGAAGTATTTTTACTAAGATTCGCGACTCTGCTCCTACAAAATACGGCAATAGCGCAATAGTTAAAAATTCATTAATTGCTGACGGTTGCATTATCGAGGGTGAAGTTGAAAACAGCATAATATTTAGAAACGTAAAAGTTGCGCGTGGTACGGTGGTTAAAAACAGTATAGTAATGCAGAATACGGTTCTAGGTGAAAATTGTACTCTTAACTGTATTATTACCGATAAAAACGTTACTATTAAAGATAAGCGCGTATTGTCAGGCAGTGAAAATCATCCGTTCTATATCGGTAAAGGCATAATGATTTAAGGAGATAAAATGGCTACAATTAAAAAGCAAACTAAAAAAATTCCCACCATTACTATAAAAGAAAAGAAAAAAATTATTTATATAGGTTCTGAGGCAGCGCCTTTTATTGCAACTGGTGGTCTTGCAGACGTTATGGGTTCTTTGCCCAAGGCTATTGCTAAGAAAAAAGGCTATGACGTTAGTGTTATACTGCCTTTATATTCAAGTATTAACGACGAATTTAAGTCAAAGTTTAACTTTGTTACCAGTTTTAACGTTTGGGTTGGTTGGCGTTCACAATATTGTGGGGTTTTTACTTATAAATATCAAGGAGTAAAATTCTATTTTATTGATAACGAATATTACTTTAAGCGCGAGGGTAATATTTATGGATTTTATGACGACGGCGAGAGGTTTGCTTACTTTTCAAGGGCATGTTTAGATACAATTGCTAGACTTAATATTTATCCCGACGTTTTACACTGTAACGACTGGCAAACTGCATCTGCTATCGTGTATTTAAAAGGTATGTATTACCGCGATGAAAATTTCAGAAAAATTAAGAGTGTGTTTACTATTCATAATATAGAATATCAAGGTATATTCGGTATGGAAACCTTTGGCGATTTGTTTGGATTTTCAGATTCTATTAAGCCTTTCGTAGAATTTAACGGTTGTGTTAATTTAATGAAAGGTGCAATTGAAATGAGCGACGTTGTTAATACAGTAAGCCCTACTTATGCAGAAGAAATTAAGTATCCTTTTTTTGCACACGGTTTGGACGGTATAATTTCTAAAAACTCAAATAAAATTTACGGTATACTAAATGGTATTGACGTAGATTATTACAACGCCGAAACTGACAAATATATTTTCAAAAACTATAATGCAGAGGATTTATCGGGTAAAAAAGTCTGCAAAAGCGAGCTTCAAAAATTATTAGGTTTACCAGAAAAAGAAAACACGCCTATAATTGCTGTAATATCTAGACTTGTTTCCCACAAAGGTTTAGATTTATTAAAAGCGACGGTAGAGAGCTTATTACAGTCAGACGTTCAGCTTGTTATATTAGGCAAAGGTGAAACGGCTTACGAAAATTTTTTCACACAAATTGCAAAAACTTATTCGGGGAAATGTGCCACTATTATTGCTTATAACCAAGATTTGTCTAGGAAAATATATTCGGGTGCCGACCTGTTTTTAATGCCGTCAAAAATGGAACCTTGTGGCCTTTCACAAATGATTGCTAGTAGATATGCGACTGTTTCAATTGTAAGGGAAACAGGTGGACTAAATGACAGTATTAAGGCGTACGACGGTAAAAACGGTAACGGTTTTACTTTCCACGATTATAACGCACACGATATGCTTTATACAATAAACCACGCTATAAGAACTTATAACGATAAAAAAGCGTGGGCAGACGTTCAAAAGAACGCAATAACCTCTGATTTTTCTTGGAAAAATCAAGCAAAAGAATACGAAAAAATTTATAATAACTAATTTGTTTACTAAAAGGAATAACTAATCATGTATTTAATGAAAGAAACAGACGCTGAAAACCTTATCTTAAATAAGCTTTCGAGATATTTTGGCGTTACAAAAAATGAAGCGACCAAGGAACAAGTTTATAAAGCGGTTGTAATGTGTGTTAAAGACATATTACTTGAAAAACGTAGTGCGTTTAATAAAAAAACACGAAGCAAGGGTGGTAAGAGGGTTTATTACCTTTGTATGGAATTTTTACTTGGTCAATCCTTAAAAAACAATACCTATAATCTTAATATACAAGACGCGTTTAATAATGCACTGAAAAAAAATTTCGATATAACCCTTGAAGACTTATACGATGCTGAGCCGGATGCAGGACTTGGTAACGGCGGACTAGGTCGTCTTGCCGCTTGTTTTATGGATGCTCTTGCATCACAAAACTATCCTGCGATGGGGTATTCTATTAGATACGAGTACGGTTTGTTTAAGCAAAAAATCGTTGACGGCTGGCAAATGGAACTTCCCGATATTTGGCTTCCGGGTGGCGAGGTTTGGCTAACTCAACGCATGGACAAAACTTTTAAGGTTAAATTTGACGGTCATTACGAAGAAAATTGGACGGAAAACGGCTTAAAAATTGCTCACTATGACGCTAAGGAAGTAGAAGCAGTTGCATACGATATGATGATATCGGGTAAAGACAGTGAAGCTGTTTCCGTTTTAAGACTTTGGAAGGCGCAAAATATACATGATTTCGATATGAAAACTTTTTCGCAAGGCGATTATATGCGCAGTATGCAAGAAGATACCGAGGCTGAGTCTATTTCTAAACTATTATACCCTTCGGATAATCACTTTGAAGGTAAATCTTTAAGGTTAAAACAACAGTATTTCCTTGTTTCTGCAACCTTGCAAGACATTGTTTCCGACCATAAGAGAAGATACGGTTCATTAGACACACTTCCAGATAAAGCATCTATTCATATCAACGATACGCACCCAGCATTGTGTATTCCTGAACTTATGCGAATTTTAATGGACGATAACGGATATTCTTGGGACGATGCTTGGAGTATTGTAACGCGCACGGTTGCATATACAAACCACACTGTTATGAGCGAGGCTCTTGAAAAATGGAGCGAGGATTTAGTTCAAAGAAGATTGCCTAGAATTTATACTATTTTAAAAGAAATTAACGAGCGTTTCTGTGCGCAAATGTGGGAAAAATTCCCCGGTGACTGGGATAAGATGGCTAGAATGAGCATTTTTTCGCATAATCAAGTAAAAATGGCAAATCTTTCTGTTATTGCTTCTCATACTGTTAACGGCGTATCTGCTCTCCATAGTAATATTATTAAAGAGAGTATATTTAAAGACTTTTACGAAGTTTATCCCGATAAGTTTACTAACGTAACAAACGGTATTGCTCACAGACGTTGGTTGTGTCAGTCCAACCCAGAACTATGTTCGCTGTTAAACGATTGTATAGGTGACGGTTACGTTTTAGATGCGTCAAAATTGGCTGATTTTAAAAAGTTTGAAAACGATAGGTCTGTGTTAGAAAAGCTTAATGAAATTAAGAGAATTAAAAAGCTTCAATTCTGCGAATATGCTAAGAACAAACAGAACGTAATTATTAATCCCGACTCAATCTTTGACGTTCAAGCAAAACGGTTGCACGAATATAAACGTCAACTTCTTAACGCTTTGTATATAATTTCTTTATATAACGACTTAAAAGAGAACCCTGATTTACCAGTACAGCCTAAAACCTTTATTTTTGGCGCAAAAGCTGCACCTGGATATTATTTTGCTAAGCAAATTATAAAACTTATATGTAATTTAAGTGCAGATATCAAGAAAAATCCTATAATCAATCAGAAACTAAACGTAGTTTATATGGAAGATTACAAGGTTTCTATGGCAGAAAAACTTATGCCCGCAACCGAAATATCTGAACAAATTTCACTTGCAGGTAAAGAGGCAAGCGGTACGGGTAATATGAAATTTATGATAAACGGCGCTTTAACCATTGGAACTTTGGACGGTGCTAACGTAGAAATGCAACAAGCTTGTGGCGAAGATAACATATTTATTTTCGGTCTTACCGCAAAAGAAGTAGAAAAACTTTGGGCTCACGGTTATCATGCTACTTCGTTCTATGCAGACAATAAGAAATTAGAAGGTGTTATAAATGCCTTGCATCGTGGTTTTAACGGTGAAAATTTCAGTGATATTGCTAACTATTTACTAATGGGCGCTCCTGTTGCTGACCCATATATGTGTCTCGCGGATTTTGGTGCGTTTACCGATATTCATAACGTTGCGGACAGTGTATACGCCGACAAAATCGAATGGGCAAAAAAGAGCCTTAACAATATTGCATCAGCAGGTATTTTTGCAAGCGACAGAAGTATTAAAGAATACGCTGAAAGAATTTGGAATCTAAAAACGATAAAATAATTTATGATATTTAATCCGCTAGATAAATTTTTTAAAAGCGTAATTGGCGCAGTTTCCGATAACGAAACGCTAACGTACAGAGTCAAAGGAAATTTTGGCTCTGTAATTTTGCGCATAAAAAAAGACGGCGAAGATTACGTAGAATATAAAATGACAGATAAGTGCGGATTTTATGAAATTCAGTTAAATCTTTCTGTGGGGTTGTATTTTTATCATTTTTCTCTTAATGACGGTAATTTTATCGGTTTAAATGATAAATATGTAGGTGAGTTGACGCACGCGCCACAAGACTTTCAATTGACGGTGTATTCAAATGATTACGTTGTTTCAGAAAATGTTTACGGTGGTATTATTTATCAAATATTTCCTGATAGATTTTATAGGTCAAAGCCACTAAAAGATATAGAAAAAGGTAAAACTTACCACGAAAATTGGCACGAAATGCCTCAATTTTTGCTCGTAAACGGAAAAGTATTAAATAACGATTTTTTTGGTGGCGATTTACAGGGCATTAGGCTTAAACTTGGTTTTTTGAAAGAATTAGGCGTAACGTATATTTATCTTAATCCTATTTTTAAAGCCTACTCCAATCACCGTTACGATACTGGTGATTATATGCAGATAGACCCTATATTAGGTGATGAAAGCGACTTATTAGACTTAATAAACTCTGCTAATAAATTTGGCATAAGCATTATTTTAGACGGTGTTTTTAATCACACTGGAAGTGATAGTGTATATTTTAATAAAAACGGTAATTATAATTCAGTTGGCGCTTATCAGTCCAAGAATTCGCCCTATTACAGTTGGTATGATTTTACAGATTACCCTAATAAATATGAATGTTGGTGGGGTATAGAAACTTTGCCAAACGTTGTAGAAACGAACCCTAAATACGTTGAATTTATTACTGGAAAAGACGGTGTTATTGAACATTATACCAAACTTGGAATAAGTGGTTGGCGTTTGGACGTAGTAGACGAATTACCTGACTTTTTCGTTGAGAAGATAAGGAATGCTGTTAAAAGAAACAATAAAGACAGTATTCTTATAGGAGAGGTTTGGGAAGACGCCACAAATAAAATCGCATACGATACTAGAAAGCATTATTTCTTAGGTAAGCAATTAGATTCTGTAATGAATTATCCTTTAAGAAACGCTATAATTGATTTTGTTAAAAATGGTAACGTGGAGGCTATGGCGTACGTAATAAAAGAACAAATAGACCATTATCCTAAAAAATCACTTAACGCGTTGATGAACATACTTTCAACACACGATACTTATAGAATTATTTCCGCTCTTTCCGACGTTGACGTAAACGGAATGACCAAAACGCAAATGTCTAAAATTCGATTAAACGAGCCCGAGTATGCCGAAGCTGTTTTTAAGGCTAAAATAGCCACTTTGTTACAGTTTACGTTGTATGGAGTTCCGTCAATTTATTATGGTGATGAAATCGGTATGGAAGGTTATTGCGACCCGTTAAACAGACAGACTTATAAATGGGAGAACGTAAACTGCGAAATATTCGATTGGTATAAATTCTTGTCGAAATTAAGACAAGAATACTCGTTATTTGAGCAAGGTGAAGTTCAAGAAATTTATGCTAAAAGAAGTTGCTATATATTCAAGAGGTATGATGAGAAAAGCCAAATTTTAGTTGCTGTTAACTTGGGGGAAAACTCCATTGACTTAGCGTACGACGGGGTTTTATGCAACCTTATTGACGGTGAGCATTATCCAAATGAATGCGAACTTAAATCAAATTCATATTATATTTTTGTCGCTTGTTAAAAATAATAAAAATTTTTTAATATACTTGATTTTTTTTTAGATTTATATTATAATAATCAATATAAATTTTATTTTAAGTGGAGGAAAGTATAATGGTTGCTGATAAAGTAAAAGAACTTATTGCAAGTCAATTAAACAAACCCGTTGCAGACATTACCGAAGATAAAGACGTAAAGGCTGATTTGGGTGCTGATTCATTAGATATCGTCGAAATGATTATGGCTTTTGAAGAGGAATTCGGTATTTCCGTTGATGACGAAGAAGGCGCAAACATTAAAACCGTTGGTGATATTATTAAAATTATCGAAGAAAAGAAATAAAAATTTTATAAAAAAAACGACGCTATGCGTCGTTTTTTGTTTTAAATTAAAAGCCTCGAAATGTCGAGGCTTTTCCTTATTTTATTGTTTTGTGGGCAACTTAATTTTATTACATAAATATTTTAATAAAATCGCTAGGGGGATATCTATAATTGCCACGCCTAATACTATTAAAATATGATGCCAGTAGGTTGATAAGGGTTTCATTGCTTGATACATAAAGAAATTGAGTCCATTAAATATGCCTATTGCAATGACCGATAGCGTTACTGCTGATGCTATACTAAATAATATTAAGCGATACTTATTCAAAGGTCTGCATACGATATAAAGGTTAATTATTCCGGCAAGTAAAATTGTATAAACCTGCATAGTCGTATAAACACCGTCGTCAAAGACTCCAACAGTTTTCTTTATTATTTCAATAATCGCTACACTTATAACCATAAGTAATGCGCTAGGTACTGATTTTTTAATAACGTGGCTAATAAATCGTCCCTCTACACGTGCGTCGTTAGGCTGTAACGAAAGGAAAAAAGCAGGTAGACCTATTATAAAAAATTCTAACGGATTCATTTGTGATGCAACAAAAGGATAAGTATGCATATACGGTAAGCACAACGTAATAATACCAACGAGCATAGTAAATAGCGTTTTCATTAAGAACAAAGATGCCGAACTTTGAACGTTATTTATAACACGCCTACCTTCATATACGACTTTTGGTAACGAATTAAAGTTGTTGTCAGTTAAAATTAAGTGTGAAACGTTTCTTGCTGCCTCACTGCCTGATGCAACGGAGATAGCACAATCGGATTCTTTTAATGCTAGAATATCGTTTACACCGTCGCCAGTCATTGCTGTAACGTGTCCGTTAGCTTTTAGCGAAGTAATTAAAATTGCTTTTTGTTCTGGTGAAACTCTGCCAAACACGGTATATTCATTGGCTACTTTGTACACTTCTTCGTCAGATAAACCTTCCAAACTGATATATTTTTCAGCGTTTTCAATACCAACACGTTTGGAAACTTCTGAAACTGTTATCGGGTTGTCACCAGAAATAACTTTAATATTTACGTCGTTATCCTTAAACCATTTAATTGTGTCTATTGCGTCTTCTCTTATATTATCTGCAATAATAATCAATGCGACGGGTGAAAGGTCGCTCGGCGCTTTATCGTTAGATATTGAATTTTTAGAAGTTGCTAAGAGTAAAACTCTCATACCACAATTAGCGAGTTCGTCAACTTTATCATGAATTTTGGAGTATTCTTCTTTATCTATTACAAATTCAGGTGCGCCGAAAACGTATGTACCAACTTTTTCAAAAGTAACAGCTGAGAGTTTTCTTTTGCTGTTAAACGGGAGAAAAGTGGTGAATTTTAATTGTGTTTTTTTACCGAAATATTCTTCTAATGCTTGGGCGGTTTGGTTTTCGTCATTTAAAGCGCCAAGCATATTTGAAACTATATTTTTTACATCTTCAACGTTTTGGTTATTTAAGCATACGATATCGTTAACTGTCATTTTTCCGTCGGTAATAGTGCCAGTTTTATCAAAACAAACGGTATCTACGCGCGCTAACATTTCCAAAGAGTACAAGTCTTGAACTAAGGTGTTGTGCCTTGCTAGTTTAACAATGCCGACAGCAAGGGCCACACTTGTCAATAAAAACATTCCCGCGGGTATCATGCCTATTACAACGGTTGCAGAACCTAAAACTGCTTCTGCAACCATATTGGGCTTTAATAAAAGCGACTTTATCATAAACGCCGTAGCGATAGGAACTATTATAAAACCGATACACTTAATAATTATTCTTAAAGAATTCATTATTTCAGAATGAGGCTTTTTATATTGTTTAACTTTGGCAGATAACGTTTGAACGTAGTTGTCTTTACCTACTTTTTCGGCTTTAACATAGCAAGTGCCACCGGAAACGAAACTGCCGGCGTATACAAAATCACCTGATTTTTTCTTTACAGCAACAGATTCTCCCGTAAGGAGCGCTTCGTTTACTTCAATTTCTCCGTCAATTACTATGCTGTCAGTAGGAATTTGACTGCCGATACCAAGTCTTATTACGTCGTCTAAAACTATTTGGTCGACGGGAATTTCAATTTCAGCGCCGTTTCTAACAACTTTAATTCCTTTATTTGTAACAAGTGTAAGTTTATCTATACACTTCTTTGCGCGTACTTCTTGTATTATACCAATTGAAGTGTTTGCAACGTAGAAGAAAACGAAAACAAACTGATTAAGTCCTGCCCCTGTACAAATTAGCGCTATAAAACATATAAGACCTAATAGGTTAAAGAACGAACAAACGTTATT
>JAZRGZ010000049.1:0-11684 GCA_045644505.1 Christensenellaceae bacterium
TCTAAACCGGTAACAAAAACACAGTCGTATTCTAAACCTTTTACAGCGTGAATAGTTGCCACAGTTACTGCATCGTCATCATTTATGTTATCAGTATCCGTGCTTAAAGTAACAGAATTTAAATAATCTGATAAATTTGAATTGGGGTTATCGTTTATAAATTGTTGCGCTGTGTTTTTAAGTTCGTTTACGTTGAGTATTCTATTTGTATTTTCTTCGTTTTTTTCTTCAAACTGCTCCATAAACGACGTCGTTTCAATAACGTATTCCATCGTTTTTAGAACGTCGTTTTTTTCTGAAAACTTCTTAAAACTGTCAAGTAATAGCTTAAAGTTAAATAACTTGGTTTTTACTGATGGGGAAAGTCCGCTTAATTCTAATCTGTCTAACCCATAATATAAAGGCAAATTAAAGCCGATACAAAACTCTTTTAAGTCTTTTAAGGTTTTATCACCTATTCCTCGACGCGGTGTAGATATACATCTTAAAAAAGCTTGGTCGTCGTACGGATTATTTATTATTTTTAAATATGATAAAACGTCTTTGATTTCTTTACGTTCAAAGAACTTTAAGCCTCCGTAAATACGGTAGGGAATGTTGTATTTTGTAAATTCTTGTTCAAATGCGCGCGAAATAGCGCTTACTCGCATAAACACTGCGAAATCTTTGTATCTATATCCCCCACGCGCCATTAAAGCTTTTATTTGCATTGCAACGTAAGACGCTTCGTTATTTTCGTCAGTTCCTACGAAGGTTTCTATTCTGGCTCCGTCTGAATTTTCCGTCCAAAGTTCTTTTTCTCTGCGCCCTGAGTTGTTTTTTATAATAGTGTTGGCAAGTTGAAGGATTTTTTTAGTTGAGCGGTAATTTTGTTCTAATTTATATATTTTTGCTCCACGATAAATATCGTCGAACTGTAAAATATTTTCAACCTTTGCACCACGCCAGCCGTAAATACTTTGGTCGTCGTCGCCAACTACGAAAATATTGCCGTGACGAACCGATAATCTTTGTGCAATTGCAAATTGAACTTTGTTAGTATCCTGAAACTCATCAATATGTATGTACTGAAATTTTTCCGAATAGTAATCGGCTACTTCTGGGTGTTCTACAAATAATTGATAGGTTTTGAATAATAAATCGTCAAAATCAAGAGAATTGCTGTTAATAAGCGCGTTTTCATATGCGCTGTATATCGAATAAAGTTCGCTAGCGAAATGCAGGTGAGAATATTCAGCCTTAAATTCTAATGGTGTTTGACAGTCGTTTTTAGCGGTAGAAATAAGATTTTTAGCCGTTTTTAAGAACTTTTCGGGGTCAAGACCCAAATTTTCTATCACCGTTTTAAGTGTTTTTTCTTTGTCGCTGTCATCGTATATGGAAAAGTCTTTATTATAGCCTAATTTATCGATAAAGCGACGCAAAATCTTAACGCACATACTGTGAATGGTACTTACCCACATATCGCCTAAATCACCGATAAACGATTTTAATCTTTCCTTCATTTCGCCTGCTGCTTTATTGGTAAAGGTAATTGCCATTATATTAGACGGGGCAACACCCTTTTCTAGCACTAAGTACGCGATACGACTAGTTAAAACTCTGGTTTTACCACTACCTGCACCTGCGATAACTAACACAGCACCGTCAGTATCCACTACTGGTTTTAATTGCTCTTTATTAAGTTTTGAAAGTATTTCGTTAACTCTATCCATAATCTCTCTTGACGGATTTTTATTTAATATATTTTACCATATTTAACGTTATATTTCAAGCGTAAATATGCTTTTATAAGATATTGTTATATCCTTTCATAAGATATTTTTAATACTTAAATCTTGCGATTTGATTTGTATTATGATAAAATAACCGTATGAAAAAAAATTGGTTAAAAAATAAAACGGTAATAATATCTGGCGCAAGCGGTGGAATTGGATTTAACGTTTCTAAACTTTTAATCGAAAAATTTAATTGCAAAATTATAGCTATTGCCAGAAACGAGATAAAGTTAAACGTGGCAAAAGATAGTTTGGGCGACAAAAAAGATAACTTTATCCCCTATCCATTTGACGTTTCATTAAAGGAAAATTGGATTAAATTTAGCGAATACTTAACCGAAAACAATCTTGTTCCTGACGTTTTAATTAACAACGCGGGATTTATGTTGCCTTTTTTAAGGTATGAAAATTATTCGGACAATGAACTCGAAGAAATTATTGATACTAACCTAAAATCGGTTTTATATGCTACTAAAATTCTTCTTCCGTTGATTAAGCGTTCTCCTACCCCAGCAATTATTAACGTTGCAAGCGCAGCGGGGCTTTGTGCCGTCGTTGGCGAAAGTTTATACTGTACGACAAAATTTGCCGTTCGGGGATTTACAGAAACTCTTATTCAAGATTACAAAGGTAAAATTTACGTTGCCGGCGTATACCCCGGGTTCGTTAAAACCAACATCTTAAACCGCATGAGCATAAAAGATAAAGAAAATTCTTTAATTCAAAAACTTATGCTTCCAGTAGAAAAAGCTAGCAAAAATATTGTACGCGGTATGAGTAAAAGAAAAACTCGTATGGTTATGGGGTTTGACGGGCGTTCAATGTCGATGTTTGGCAGACTATTCCCTAAATTTACACCTAGTTTAGTAAGAAAAGTTTTACGAATATCTAAACTTGATATCTTTGACGATATTAACCAATAAAGGAGAAAAATATGAAAAGAATTTTAACTATTCAAGACATTTCTTGTCTAGGAAAATGCTCGCTAACAGTAGCACTTCCTATCATTTCTGCTTGTGGTGTTGAAGCTAGCATTTTACCCACTGCTGTTTTATCGACACACACTATGTTTAAGGATTTTACCTTTAACGATTTAACTAACGATATGCACCCTATTACCGACCATTGGAAAAACAACAATTTGGGTTTTGATGCGCTTTATACGGGTTATCTTGGTTCAAAAGAGCAAATAAATATCGTTGCTGATATATTTGACAAATTCAAAACTGAAAATAATATTATTTTAATCGACCCAGTAATGGCTGATAACGGTAAATTATACCCCGGTTTTACTGAAAAATTTGCTTTGGATATGGCAAAATTATGCGGTAAAGCCGACGTAATCGTGCCCAATATGACTGAAACAGCATTTATGCTTGGTGTTCCTTACGTTACCGAATACGATGAAGATTATATTAAAGACATTTTGAAAAAACTTGTAGGTCTTGGTGCTAAAACTGCAATTTTAACGGGTGTTTCGTTTGAGAAAGGTAAACTAGGTGCTTACGGATACGATTCGGTAAACGATAGATATTTTTACTATTTTAACGAACACTTACCTGCTAGTTTCCACGGTACGGGCGATATTTTTGCTAGCACTTTACTCGGCGCGCTTGCCAAAGGCAAATCGATGGACGACGCTTTAATGGTTGCCGTTGATTATACAGTCGAATGTATCAGACTAACTCTTAATAACCCCGACCACGTTTGGTACGGTGTGGAATTTGAAACAGCCTTACCTAAACTTATAGAATTAATGAAATAATTTAAAAATATCGGCGTGAACTAGTGTTCACGCCGTTTTTTATTTTACAAAAAATTCTATCGCCTCTTTGTAACCGTCAAAACCTTTGCCAACTATTAACTTCTGTGCAAAAGTTGAAATATAACTTGTACGCCTAAATTCCTCTCTTTCGTTTATATTGGTGATGTGAACTTCAACGGTAGGTAAATTAACTGATTTTAACGCATCTAAAATGGCAATACTGGTATGCGTGTACGCACCTGCATTTATAATTATACCGTCGTATTTTTTATACGCTTTTTGAATTTCGGTACAAATTGCACCTTCACAGTTAGACTGAAAACATTTTACCTTAACACCTAAACCTTTTGCTGAACTTTTTATAAACTTTACTAGTGTTTTATAGTCGTTTTTACCATAAAGCTCTGGTTCTCTAACTCCTAACATATTAAGGTTAACACCATTTATTACAAGCAGTTTCATATGTTCTTAAAATCTCCTCCACCGCTATTTCAACAGTTGAATTGTTGTAAATTTCATCGTCTTTTACTTTATCGTACGTGTCTTTTCTAAGCTCGTAAAGTTTTTCAATTCCTACCATTTTAGAAAGTGGTCTATCAGTAGTTATTAATTTATCTAAATCTCTTTTAACGAAGATCATAATTCCGTTTTTAGATAAATTTTTAGGATTTTGTGCGTCAATTACTGCACCACCGCCAAGCGATATTACCTTCCCAGACAATTTACAGATTTCTTTTATAGAATTAGTTTCTATTTCTCTGAATTTTTTTTCACCCTCATTATTGATAATTTCCGAGGGTGTTTTTTTATAGCTTGCTGTAATATATTCGTCAAGGTCTATAAAATCGCGGTCAAGAACGTTTGCAACTTGTTTCCCTAAGGTCGTTTTCCCGCACGACGGCATGCCGAATAAAATCAAATTAGACTTTTCTCGTCTCATTTTTAACATTATTTCTTGGGTTTGTACTTTATCGTGTGTTGAATTAGTCCATATATCTTTTGCTAATAAGGCTTGTTCAACAAGCATAGGAAGTCCGTCGCTGTAAATTATACCCAACTCTTTTGCCGATTGCAATAACTCGGTTAAAAAAGGATTATATATACAATCAAATACTGCCGAAAGATTTTTAAATTTAGTTAAATCTACGGGCGCATCAAAAACGTTTGGATACATCCCTACGGGAGTTGTGTTTATAATCACGTCAACGTCTTTAATTTCATAACAGTTTTGATAATTAATTTTTCCCGCGCGAGATACAACGGTAATGCTTTTGGCATTTTCAATTTTACACAACGTCTTAGCTGTATTGGACGTTCCGCCTGAGCCCAAAATAAGAACGTTTTTGTCTTTTAACGATACGCCCTTACGGTTTATCATATAACGCATACCGCCAACGTCGGTATTATACCCTATTAATTTCCCATTATTTTTCAAAACAGTATTTACAGCACCTGTAAGGACGGCACTTTCATCTAACTCGTCCAAAAATTCTATAACCTCTTTTTTGTACGGAATTGTTACGTTAAACCCCTCGTAATCATTGTTTTTTATAAAACTTTTAAGCTGTGTTTTGGGAATTTCTTTTAAGGTGTATTCTAAACCGTTATACTTGTGAATTTCAGCCGAATAACTGTGGCTTAGTTTTTCCCCGATTAAACAATATTTCATACGAGTTCTTTATAAGCTCCTAAGAACACGAATTTATCGCTACCATTTTCCAGTTCAGCAACAAGATTTCTTACTTTTTTATCACAAACGTCGCCCTCAAAATCAAAATAGAACATAAACTCAAATTCAGAATTTGGAATGGGGCGCGACTCAATTTTAGCTAAGTTTAGCCCTAGCGCTGAAAACTTGCCGATAACGTTATTTAAACTTCCCGGCTTATGCGATATACCCATCATAATGCTTATTCTGTCAGCACCTTTATAAATTTCAAGATTTTTAGAAATACAAATAAATCTTGTAGAATTTACCGCGCTGTCTTGAACGCTCTTTTCTAAAATTTTAAGTCCGTACACTTCTGCACAATCAGATGAACACAAAGCACCAAGCGTTAAATCGTCGCTTTCGCTTACAATCTTAGCCGAAACTGCGGTGTTTTCTACCGCTTCTATTTCAACGCCTAATTTTTTAAGATATTCAGCGCATTGGGATAATGCTTGGGGATGAGAAATTACCTTTTTAATTTGCTTTAATTCCACGCCTTGACGGGAAACAAGACAGTGTTCTATTTTTACCCTTGCCGAGCGAACTATCGAAAAATTATATTTTTTCATTAAATCGTACACTTCGGACACAGAACCAGCCGTACTGTTTTCGATAGGCAAAACACCAAACTCACATAGTCCTTTATCTACTGCCGAAAACACGCCCTCAAAGTTTTTAAAATAAGTAATATCCGAAATGGGAAAGATTTTCTTTGCTACCGCGCCAGAATTTGCCCCCTTTACGCCTTGACAAGCAACCGCCGCCGATACGGGTAACGAAACAAGTTGGTTGCTTAAAATTTCTTCTATTTTTTCAACGGTTTTTGAACTCGCGTTCATTAAAGTCGTTTGATACGATTTGCTAGTATGAAACACAGTTTTATAGAGTTCTTTTATATAGATTTTCATTTGTTCGGGAACGTTTTTGCTTAATCTGTAAATTATCGCATCTTCCCTTTCGCTGTCACTTACTGCCTTTTTAGTATCACTTTTAGCTTTTGCTACGTCATAGACAACTTCCATACGTTTTAGGTATAGTTTTACTATCTCGTCATCAATTAAATTTATTTGTTCTCTCAAATCTTCAAGTTTATTCATATTCCCTCCTTATAATATTTCGTCTAAAACTGCAAGCGCCACTGCACTTTCTACACAAGGAACTGCTCTCGGTACAATGCAAGCATCGTGTCTGCCTTTTATTTGGATTATCGTGTTTGTCTTATTAACTAAATCTACTGTTTTTTGAGGTTTTGATATGGACGGCGTAGGTCTAAACGCAACCGATAAAGTTATATTTTCACCGTTAGTAATACCGCCGTTAATTCCACCTGCGCTATTCTTCGCAAGTCTTATTTCGCCATTTTGTATAACTATTGGGTCGTTTGCAATGCTACCTAATTGCTTTGACAGTTCAAATCCGTCGCCGAATTCTACTCCTTTAACCGCAGGTATGGAATAAATTAGACTTGCAATTTTTCCTTCTAACCCATCAAATAAATTATCACCAATTGCAGGCTTCATACCAAATACTATACACTCGACAACACCGCCTAACGAATCGCCTTCTTCTTTGGCTTTTTTAATCTCGTTTATCATTTTATCGCTATTATCTAGCGACGGAAAACTGATACTTGAAACTAGACTTTCAAGTTCTTGCTTATTAATTTGGCAGTTTTTATAAGATTTACCGTTGAGGTTCGCTATACTTTTTATATAAGCGTAAACATTAATGCCTAACCCTTCTAAATACTGTTTTGCAATACCACCTGCAACGCAAAGAGGAGCTGTTAAACGACCAGAAAACCTACCGCCACCAGTAAACTGAGTTACTCCGTCTTTTAAATACCATGCATAATCAGCGTGAGACGGTCTGGGTTTCCCGATTAGGTTATCGTAATCGTTGGACTTTGTGTTTTTGTTCTCAATTATTGCACTAAATTCACCACTTATCTCTCCGTTAATAATGCCTTCAAAAATAGGCAAATCGTCTTCAATGCGTGAAGTAGAAAAAACTCCGCTTTTTGCCTTTCTTCTTTGTAAAAACAGGTTAAGTTTATCTTGGTCTATTTTAAATTTGGGAAATCCTTTTACTTTTACGCCGATATTATCAGAGTGCGACTCGCCGAAAATTTCCACGCTAATATTTTTTCCATTAAATATTGACATTTACTTCGCCCCCTAATTTTTTTATATCGTTAAAAAATTCTACGTATGATTTTTTTGCGTATTCTGTTTCTGTTACTGTACTTTTACCGTCAGCATTTAACGCAAGAACTGTTGCGCTCATTACCGTTCTATGGTCTTTCCCTCCTGAAAAATCAGCACTAGACGGCATGCCCCCTGAAATATACAAATTTCCGTTTTTGTATTCACAACTAATTTTTGCAAGCGTAAGTTGGTCTATGATTGCTTGAATTCTGTTGCTTTCTTTTAATTTTAGGCGTTCGATATTTTCTAAAATTGTTGTACCTTTTGCGTTTGCCCCCACCACTGCAATTATTTGTGCAAGGTCGGGAATATCTTTACAGTCAACGGTAGTGCCGATGAGATTTTTACTTTCTACGGTTACAGAATTGTCAGTTTGCGTAACTTTTGCACCAAATTTTTTTAATATGTTTACGATTTCTTTATCTCCTTGTTTTGATGTTTTAGTTAAACCGTTAACAATAACTTTTCCGTTAATTGCTCCTGCTGAAAGTATAAACGCTGAACCGGAATAATCACCCTCGACAGTTACTGTATCCTTAAATTTATATTTTTGGTTTCCCTTGATAAAATAGCCATAGTCGGTTGTTTCTATTTCTATTCCGAATTGTTTTAATACTTCTAACGTTATATCAATGTATCCTTTACTTACAGGTTGTCCTATAAATTTAATTTTACTGTCGCCGTCAAGTAACGGTAACGCAAGCATTAAACCCGTTATATACTGCGAACTGACTGATGCTGAAATTTCAAAATTACCGCTTTTTAGTTTTCCGTTTACAGTATGGTCTACAATATTTGCACAGTTAATGTTAAGAGTGTCAACAAGTTCGCCTAAGGGTCTACTTAAAAGCTTACCTTTACCCGTAAACTCTGTATTTACTCCAAGCGCACATACAACAGGAAGTAAAAATCTCAGCGTTGAACCGCTCTCGTTACAATCTATGACTGTCGATGATGGGATTAATTTGCGTTCAATTGTAACTGAATTACCTTCAATACTAACGTCTGCGCCTAAACTTTTAAGCGCCTTTAAGGTCGCGTTAACGTCGTCGGAATTCCCTGCGTTTATTACCTTTACTTTTCCGCCTGAAAGAAACGCAGAGATGAGTATTCTGTGCGCGTATGATTTTGACGGTGGCGCGATTATTTCGCCGTTAAGTTTTGATGGGGTTATAACTATTTGCATTTACTTAATACACTCTTTGATTTGATTAAAAGTTAAATTTACTATTATAGGATTACCAACGTCTTTTAATAGTACGAATTTTACAGTTTTTCCATCGCTTTTTTTATCAAACGATATCTTTTTTATTATTTCGTCTATGCTATACTCACAACTTAAATCATGATTATAAGACGATAAAATTTTTTGCATTTTGTTTACAGTTTTGTCCTCTAAATTAAAGTATTTTTGAGATGCTTTTACTGTAAAAACTAAACCTTTTGCAACACATTCTCCGTGCGAAATTTTGTATTCGGATAAACTTTCTATCGCGTGTCCTACGGTGTGTCCCAAATTAAGCAAAGCTCGTAAATTGCTTTCTTTTTCGTCTAAATTAACTATGTTTCGCTTGATTTTTAAGCACTCATCCACAAGTTTTTCAGATATTCCGTTCATAATTAAATCAAGACTGATGCTTTTACTTAATAAAGCGTATTTTAATATTTCACCATATCCGCTTTTAATCTCCCTACTAGGTAAGGTTTTAAAAAACTCAGTATTAATATAAACGGCTTTCGGTTGATAAAACGTACCGACTAAATTTTTACCATTATCTAAGTTTATTGCTGTCTTTCCACCTACTGACGAGTCTACCGCGGATAAAATTGTAGTGGGAACTTGTATAAAAGCAATTCCACGCATATAAGTTGACGCTACAAACCCTGCTAAATCACCGATAACACCACCGCCAAAAGCAATTATTGTATCGACTCTTGTAAATCCGTCCGCAGAAAGATTTTCTAGTAGTTCAAAGTATTTTTGTTTGCTTTTACTGTTTTCGCCTGCATCAATAACGTAAGTAAAAACTTGCTTTTGTGTTAATTTTTCTTTAATTAAATCACCGTAAATAGTATAAACGTTAGAGTCGGTTATAATAGCAACTTTTTGCCCTTTAACGTAGGGGTAAACCGCTTGTTCAAAACTGTTTAAATCGCTACTCACGGTAATAAGATATTTAGTTGACGTTTTTACTTTTAGTTCCAACATAGTTAAACCTTTTTGCTGTTTTTTATATCGATTTTAAGCTTCCTTTCGTTACCGTCAGATAAAAGCTGTCTTAAATCTTCTTTATCATTGTTAGTCAAGGCTTTTTTATATTTGATAAGATTGTCTATAAGTTCCGTTAGTTCGGGCAACAACTTGTCTGAGTTTAAAGTCATTAGTCCCGCCCACATATCGGGGTCTAATCTTGCCACTCTCGTTAAGTCTTTGTAACTTCCCGCAGAATATCCAAAATGACTTTCAGCTGTCTTATTTTTTATAAAAGCGTTAGATACTATATGACATAACTGCGAGGTAAACGCTATCATAGAATCGTGATTTTCTGCGTCTGTTATAACTACTTCACTAAAACCTAACGACAAATAAAAAGCTTTTAGTTTATCCATTACAAAAATATCGGTATGTACAGGCACTAATATCATCGACGCCTTTTCAAACAAATTTAATTTAGAATGTTCTATACCCGAAAACTCCCTACCAGCCATAGGATGACCGCCCACGAAATTTAGGTTGGGATACTGTTTTTTGTATTCTTCCATCAAACTTACCACGTCGCGTTTTACACCGCAAAAATCGGTAACGGTTGCACCGTTTTTAAGTAGCGGTATATATTTATCGCAGATTTCTTTGAAATACTCAGGGCGTGTTGCGACGATAAACAAGTCAATAATGTTAGCGTTTTTTAAACTTAGTTCGTAGTCGTAAGCGCGCATCATTTCGCCTTTTAACATAACGTCTGGATTGACGTCTAGTGCGTAAACTTTATGTTCGCCTTGCTTTACTAATGCTCTACCTAAACTACCACCCATTAAGCCTAAACCGACAATACCTATGTTCATAGGTCTCTTTGCTTATCAACAAGCGGAAGCATAACGTCAATTTGATTTATAATTTCAGCAAACTGTTCGGGTTTTAACGATTGCGCGCCGTCGCATAAAGCGTGTGCGGGGTCGTTGTGAACTTCTATCATAAGTCCGTGCGCGCCTGCACCGACCGACGCGAGTGATAGGGGTTTTACTAGTCTAGATAACCCAGAGGCGTGCGATGGGTCTACGATGACTGGTAGATGCGTAAGTTCTTTTAATAAAGGTATTGCCGATAAATCAAGGGTGTTTCTCGTATACGGCTCGAACGTTCTAATACCCCTTTCGCAAAGAATTATGTCTTTTGCGCCCTCGCTCATTATATATTCGGCGCTCATCAACCATTCTTCTATGGTGTTTGCAAGCCCTCTCTTTAATAATACGGGTTTATTCATTTTGCCGACTTCCTTTAAAAGTTCAAAATTTTGCATGTTTCTTGCACCTATTTGTATTAAGTCGACGTCTTTGAACTGGTCTATATGACTAACGCTCATAATCTCGGTAACAATAGGCATACCAGTTTCTTCTTTTGCTTTCAAAAGTAGTTTTAAGCCAGATTCTTTTAAACCTTGGAAAGAATAAGGTGAGGTTCTCGGTTTGTATGCTCCACCACGTAAAAGAGTTGCACCCGCTTGTTTTACAGATTTAGCAATATCGATTACCTGTCTTTCTGATTCTATTGAACAAGGACCTGCAATTACCTGAAAATTGTTACCGCCGAATTTATGTCCGCCAATATCTACGATTGTATCATCGGGATGAAACTTTCTGTTAGCGCATTTGAAAGGTTCTTGTATACGCTTAACGTTGTCAACGATATCTAATGACCTTACTAAATCAATGTCAATTTTGCTCGTATCACCGACCAGCCCTAATATCGTTGAGTGGCTACCGATACTTAAATCAACTTCTACACCTTGCTGTCTTACCCATTTGATTAAATTGTCTAACTGTTTCTGTTCGTGGTTTTGCTTAATAACAATAATCATATATTCTCTCCTAAAATAAAAATGACCGTATTGCTTTACGGTCATCCTAATATACTTAAAATAAAAAGTAAACAAAAAATAACCGTATCTAATCAATAAGGTCTAAAAAAGTAAAAGTTATAAAAGTAATAATTGAAGATTTTTGTC
>JAZRGZ010000050.1:0-4504 GCA_045644505.1 Christensenellaceae bacterium
AAACAAATCTACACTACTACTGTCGGCTGTTAAAAGTTCACGGTTAACGTCGGGATTTGACCCAAATTGAAAATACGTATCACTTGCGAACCGACCTATCATATCAATTTGGTTATATTCAAAATTATATTTAGGCACTCGTTTAATATTTTTTATAACCTTATCTATCCTTATAGAACCAGATATAAAAGTATAATCGTATTGTATACAAAAATTGTTTTTAAATCTTAGACATAAAATTCCTAAGAATAAAAATACAACAAAAGGAAGTACCGTTGATATAACGTTTACAATAACCGAGGCAAGTGTTATATCGTATATAAAAAAACAAACAAATATCCAAATAAAACTCACAAAAAAACAAAAAATTGCCATAATTAAAAGCAAATTGTATTTTAATTTTTCTGACTTTTCATTAACAATTTTGGATGATTCTTCATAAAAAATTTCTTGCACTGTATCACCTATTTTAAAGTTACTATGGTAACTCCGTTTTCCCCTTCTCCATACTTACCACGTCTAAATTCTAGAACATTTTTATCACTGGACAAATAATTTCTGATTGTTTTTAACAAAACGCCTTGACCAACACCGTGTATTATTTTAACCTCTTCAAAACCGTTTAAGATAGCTAAATCTATAAAATTTTTTACTGCATCTTCGGCTTCAAGAGCCGTCATGCCTAAAAGATTAATTTCATTATTTTTAGGCATATTATTAACTGATTTATATATTTGTACCGATGGTTTTTTTTCTATTTCTTTTTCCGAATTATATATATCGTCAATTTTAACAATTGATTTAAGATTGCCAACAACGACTTCCGCTTCGCCTTTCTTTAATTTTACGGATAATAATTTTGCATAAGCACCAAGCGACTTAACGTAAACTTTATTACCAATAACTAAATCTTTTTGAGTTGATTTAATTAGTTTAAAAGGTTCAGCTTCTTCAAAATTTAAATATTTACTGTTTTTAAGACGGTTTTTTAGTTCACCTGCCTTGAAAACTTCTTTACTTTCTAAACCAACTTTTTTTAGTATAGATTTTAATTCGTCTATAATTTCTTCGGCTTCCGCTAGTTTGTCTGCAACTATTTTCTTTGTTTCAAATCGAGCGTTATTGTAAATTTTTTCTCTTTCAAGAGATATTTTTTGTTTCTCTTCTTCAATTAGGCTTAGTTTTTCTTTCTGTTCATTAAGAATTTTTTGCAACTCAGTTTGCATGTCGTCAGCTTGTCTTTTAGCTTTTTCAGCTTCTTTTAAAACATTTTCAAAACTGACTTGTTCGATGGATAAATGAGAAACCGCCTTAGAAATAATCTCATCATCTAGCCCCAAGGTTTTAGCAATATCAATTGCGTTAGAACTACCCGGAATACCTACGTTTAATTTATATTTTGGAGATAAAGTTTTTGCATCAAACTCCATTGAAACATTAATAATCCTATCATTAACAACGGCAAATTCTTTAAGTTTAGAATAGTGAGTCGTGATAATGCCGAAACAATTTTTCTCTAACAATCTTTCTATAATAGCAAGTGCTAACGAACTGCCTTCTTCGGGGTCGGTGCCCGCGCCCAATTCGTCAAGCAACACTAAGCTTTTATCGTCAATTGATTTGATAATATTAATTATGTTTTTTATATGAGAAGAGAAAGTAGATAGGTTTTGCTCTATACTTTGTTCATCACCTATATCACAAAAAACGTTAGAAAAAACGGACACTTTCGAGTCGTCGCTTGCGGGAATATACAAACCACTTGACGCCATTAAAGGAAGTAATCCCGTTAATTTTAGAGTAACAGTTTTACCGCCTGTATTAGGTCCGGTAATTAGCAAAAAGTTGTAATTTTCGCCAAGTTTAACGTCAACAGGAACTACTC
Organism: Christensenellaceae bacterium; assembly: GCA_045644505.1. Taxonomy (GTDB): domain Bacteria; phylum Bacillota; class Clostridia; order Christensenellales; family Borkfalkiaceae; genus UBA1259. The sequence goes on from JAZRGZ010000050.1 coordinate 1,886, forward strand.
GCTCACAAGAAATCAAAGGATGCCTACCCTTTTTTATATCAATTATTCCCTTATCGTTAAGAATAGGTTTAGTACATTTGTTTTTAAATGAATACTCTGCTCTTGCAAAGAATTCGTCTATTTCGGAAATGTTATCAGCATTATATCTTAATGCGTCGGACATAAAAGTAACACGGTAAGACAAATCAGCTAAAATTCTTATAATTTCTTCCTTCTCGTCAAGCGTTGCCTTTTTAAGTTCGTTATTAAGCTCCATTACATGCTCGGGTTCAATAAATACCGTCGAGCCACTTGACGACTGGTCGTGTATGAACCCTTTTACAAAACTTCTGTACTCACTTTTAACTGGAATTACATATCTGTCTTGTCTAATTGTAACGACGTTTTCTTGTAAATATTTTCCACAAGCACCACGAACGTACGAGTTAAGTCTTTCTCGAATTTTAACATTTATGCTTTTAATATTTCTTCTAATGCTTGCTAGTTTAACCGAAGCATTGTCGCTTATTTCATCGACGGATATAATTTTATCGGTAATTTCTTTTTCAAATTCGTGATTTTGGTAAATTCTTGATGCAATTTCAGGTATTTTAATTAAACTTTCGTCATTAACACTTTGAATGGAAGTTTTTAAAATCCGAGCTGATTTTAATGCAGAAGCTATTCTCAACAATTCAGAATTGTTTAGAGTGCCACCTGCGTCAGCACGTGTTAACTCGTCGGTTATATCGTCGAAAAAATATACGCCACCGACGTTATGGTTATATAAAAGCTTAAAACTTTCCTCAGTCTTGTTTAGTAAATCTTGTGCTACGCTAAAATCGCAAACAGGTGTAAAATCAACGATAGATTTCTTAGTTTTTTGTAGAACTGCAAAATCTGATACCGATTGCATAATCTTATCATATTCAATTGATTTTAACGTTTTTTGCGATATCATTTAAATTTTACCTTAATTCTGCGTTCAATTTTGCTGTTAAATTATCTAAAATATTTTTTACTGCTTGGTCAATTTCTTCAACGTTTAACGTACGGTCTAATGAACTGAAAATCAAGTTATACGCCATACTCTTTTTATTTTCTGGTATATTAGCCCCTTTATAAACGTCAAAAATATTAACACTTTGTAAAAATTGACCAGCTGATTCTTTAATTACGTCGATAATCTGCTGACAACTTATACTATCGTCTACAACAACAGCCAAATCTCTTTCAACTATCGGGAATTTAGAAATTGCCTTAAAGGAAATTTTATCGTTAAACTTATTTGTTAATTTGCAATAGTTAATTTCACAAACATATACAGGCTTGTCAACGTCTAACGTTTCAGATAATACTGGGTCTAGTTGCCCCAAAGAACCGTAAATTTCGCCGTCTATAATTATATCAGCAGAACGTGTGGGATGTAAATATTTAAGTTCGGACGCTTTAAATACAACGTCTACGTCGCCACACGTAGTACTTATTAGGCTTTCTACTACACCTTTTAAGGTAAAGAAATCTTCGTCGTCACCAAACACAGCAAGTGCTAGTCGTTCTTCTTCTACTGGAAGCTCTTTTAATGGTAATTCCTTAGGAATATAAACTTTTGCGAGTTCAAATAGTCTTCCTTGATTATTTTTTCTGTTTAAATTGTATGAAACTGCCCTAACAACTGACGGTAAAATAGATTTTCTCATAAGTGCTGAATCTTCGCTTAAAGGGTTTAAAATTTTAACTGCGTTATTTTTATTTATGCCGTACAAATCGAATTCTTTTGCGTTTACGAAAGAATAACTTATCATTTCGTTAAAACCAAAACCTGTTAACAAATCTTTAACTGCATTGACTTTAAGTTGAGCGTCGGTAAGACCGCCAGGTGTAATTTCAGACGTTTTAAGTAAGGTGGGAACTATTTTATCGTATCCGTATTCTCTAATAATTTCTTCTGCAATATCAGGATAACTTTCCATATCTTCTCTAAAAAGTGGACAGGTAACAGATAAATCGTCATTTGACAGTTCGACCTTAAAGTTAAGTCTATTTAGAATATTTTCTATTTCTTTTGCAGGAACTTCTATACCCAAAACGGCGTTAACTTTACTCACCGTTGTTTTGATTATTTTTTCAGCGGGTTCAGTTTCGTATAGGTCGTATTGGTCGCAAGAAATTGTACCGCAACCAAGTTTATCAATGAGAGATAATGCGCGTTTCATACCAGTTTCAACTGAATACAAGTCTACGCCTTTTTCATAACGCGAGGACGAATCGCTTCTTTGTCCTAATTGCCTAGAAGTTTTTCTAACGTTATCTCTTTTAAATGTTGCAGATTCAAAAACAACAGTAGCAGTATCGTCTTTTATACCGCTATTTAACCCACCCATAACACCCGCAAGCGCAACAGGCTTAATACTATCGGAAATAACGAGATTATCTGAATTTAGATTAAATTCTTTTTCGTCTAACGTTATAATTTTTTCATTATCTTCTGCACGTCTAATTATAATTTCTTTACCCTCTAAATCTTTAAGGTCAAAAGCATGCATAGGTTGTCCAACTTCGGTTAAGACAAAGTTAGTTATATCAACTATATTATTTATAGAACGGATACCCATTGAAAAAAGTCGTCTTTTCATCCAC
>JAZRGZ010000051.1:0-2925 GCA_045644505.1 Christensenellaceae bacterium
AAGGAGAAGTATGGCACCACACAGTCAACAAGTAAAAGATGTTTTGTTATCATTAAATACTGACGAAACAAAAGGTCTTACTTCGGCACAAGTTACGGAAAATACTGAAAAGTATGGACCTAATAAGTTAGAAGAAAAGAAGAAGAAAAGTATCTTTTCACGTTTTATGGAACAGTTCAAAGACGTGATGATAATTATTCTTTTAGTTGCGGCGGCAATCTCGTTAGGCGTTGCTATTTACGACGGCATAACGCACGGCTTTGACCTTATTGAAATGATAGAACCGTTCTTGATTTTAGCAATAGTTCTAATCAATGCTATAATGGGCGTTGTGCAAGAAAGCAAAGCAGAAAAAGCGTTAGACGCACTAAAAAACATGTCGGCGCCACACGCCCGTGTTATAAGGGACGGTGTAGAAAAGATTATAATGTCGTCGGAGCTTGTTCCGGGCGATATAATTAAATTAGAGGCAGGCGACTTTGTTCCGGCAGACGCAAGATTAATTAGAAGCGTAAACTTAAAGTCGGAAGAGTCTGCTTTAACAGGGGAATCGGTTCCGTCTGAAAAATTTGCCGACGCAGAAGTAAAAGAAAAGGCGCCTATCGGCGATAGAACCAATATGGTTTTCTCAGGTTGTTCTATTACCTACGGAACAGCTATCGCAGTAGTAACGGCTACGGGCATGCAAACGGAAATGGGTAAGATTGCGGGCATACTTGCAAACGAAGAAGAAACCAAAACCCCATTACAGGAAAAACTTGCAAAACTCGGCAGTATGCTTGGAATACTTGTTCTCGGTATATGCTTTGTAATGTTCGTAGTACAAATTATAAGAGACGGGTTTAACTTTACCAACATAATCAGTTCGTTCATGTCAGCCATTTCTTTGGCAGTTTCGGCGATACCCGAAGGGCTTCCCGCAGTTGTTACAATAGTTTTATCTATCGGTGTACAACGCATGGTTAAAAGAAATGCTATTATTAGAAGACTTCCCGCAGTTGAAACGCTGGGTAGTGCATCGGTAATTTGTTCGGATAAAACAGGTACGCTTACCCAAAACAGAATGACCTTAGTTAAAACTTACGTAGACGGCGGAGAAATTCTTGATTTTAACGGAACAGCAACAGATGAAACTTATAAAATGCTTTGCTACGGCAGTCTTTGTTCGGACGGCAAAGTAGTGTTTGAAGACGGTGTAGAAAAGCACCTAGGTGACCCGACTGAAACGGCAATAGTTCTCGCAGCACATAAAGCAGGTGGAATTCAAGACGAACTAAATGCGCAAAGTCCTAGACTTGGGGAACTTCCTTTCGACTCTGACAGAAAACTTATGACGACGGTAAACCTAGTAAACGGTAAACCGATTGCAATCGTAAAAGGCGCGTTCGACGTAATCGCAAAACGAACGGTAAAAGGCGACGTAGAAAAAGCAAAAATTGCTTGCGACGAAATGAGTTCAAATGCTCTCCGTGTTTTAGCAATTGCGTACAAGGAATTAGACGAAATTCCCCAAAACCCCACGTTCGAAGAATTAGAAAACGGACTTACTTTCGTAGGTTTAGTAGGTATGATAGACCCACCTAGACCTGAGTGTAAAGAAGCAGTTGCGGTTTGTCGTAGGGCAGGTATAAAACCGGTAATGATTACGGGGGACCACATTATAACGGCAACGGCAATAGCAAGAGAATTAGGAATTTTCGTTGAAGGTGATAGGGCGATAACGGGCGCTGAACTTGATGAAATGAGCGATGAAGAACTCGATAGAGAAGTAAGAAACATTTCAGTATACGCACGTGTATCTCCCGAAAACAAGATAAGAATAGTAAAAGCTTGGCAAAAGAAAGGTGAAGTCGTTTCAATGACCGGCGACGGTGTAAACGACGCACCTGCATTAAAAGCAGCAGATATCGGATGTGCAATGGGTATTACGGGAACTGACGTTGCCAAAGGCGCTGCCGATATGACGCTTACCGACGACAACTTTGCTACCATAGTAGAAGCAGTCAAAGAAGGTAGGGGAATATTTGAAAATATTAGGAAAGTTGTAGGCTTCTTGCTATCAACCAACCTAGCCGAGGTGTTAGTAGTATTTATTTCGACGGTAATTTTAGGTTCTATTGCAGGACTAGGAAATCCGTTTATACCCATTCAATTACTTTGGATAAACCTTGTAACCGACTCGTTACCTGCCGTCGCATTAGGCATGGAAGCAGTAGAAAGCGATATAATGTACCGTAAACCTAAGTCCAAAAACGAAAGTTTATTTGCAAACGGCGTGGGTGTAAAAATAGGTATCAACGGTATAATTTTAACACTGACCACGTTAACGGGTTACGTCTTAGCCGCAATCTTAATGAAAGACCCGTCGGGTACACTAAATCACGAAGCGGGAAGTACGATGGCGTTTATGGTTCTCGCAATGAGCCAACTTGTTCAAGCACTTAATATGCGTTCATCGCACTCACTCTTTAAGGTAGGATTCTTTACCAACAAAACAATGAATCTTTCACTTTTAGTATGTTCAGCTTTAACAGCGTTCGTATTATTCGTTCCGGGTGTAGTGAGCGTGTTCGGTATGGTAATTCTTAACTGGTGGCTATACTTAATAGGACTAGGACTTTGCATAGTTCCCATTATAGTAATGGAACTTTCAAAAGCAGTAGGCTTTGTAAAAGCTTCTCATAAAAACTAACTTATACAACAATAAAAAAGGATAGGTACAAACCTATCCTTTTTTTTATATGCTCAAAATCAAGTTTGTTATTTTCGACAAAATTTTTATCAAAAATAGCAAATAAGCGCGAAACTTTTAATTTTTTATTGTAGTTTTATTTTAATTATGCTATAATAATCGTGCAACATATTTTAATATTACCAAAATCGGGTATACGAAGTATAAAACGTATGCTCTCGCCTGGTTTTGGG
>JAZRGZ010000052.1:0-24346 GCA_045644505.1 Christensenellaceae bacterium
TTTTATTAAACGTTAAATCTAAACAAAACTACGTCGCCGTCTTTGATGACGTAATCTTTGCCTTCTGAACGGACTTTGCCGTGTTCTTTTGCAGAGTTAAAACTGCCTAGTTCAACCAGCACGTCGTAGTCGACTATTTCAGCACGGATAAATCCTTTTTCAAAATCGGTATGGATTTTGCCCGCCGCCTGCGGTGCCTTGGTGCCTTGTTCGATTGTCCAAGCTCGAACTTCTTTTTCGCCAGCGGTAAGGTAACTAAGTAGTCCTAGAAGGTTATAGGATGCTTTTACTAACTTATCAAGACCGCTTTCAGTTTCGCCAAGTTCGTTTAAAAACATCAGTCTTTCTTCGTCGTCAAGACCTGATAATTCCTCTTCGGTTTTAGCACAAATAACCATATATTCAGCGTTTTCAGTTTTTGCGTATTCGATTACTTTTTGAACTAGGGGTAGAGAGTTTACGTCTTTACCCATATCTTTTTCGCCAATATTTGCCGTATAGATTACCGGTTTTGCCGTGAGTAAGAACATATCGTGCATAATTTCTTTTTCTTCGTCGGTGCAATCTAAGGTTCTGGCTGTTTTAATTTGGTTTAAGTGGTCGTAAAGTTTTGTTAAAAATTCGGCTTCGATTTTATATTTTTTATCGCCCGTTTTGGTCATATTAAGCGCCCTATCTAGACGTTTTTTAACCGTTTCAGTATCGGCTAAAATTAGTTCGGTATTAATGGTTTCTATATCGCGAACGGGGTCGATTGAATCGTCTACGTGGGTGATATTATCGTCTTCAAAACATCTTACAACGTGAACAATAGCGTCGGTTTCACGAATATTTGCTAAAAATTTGTTACCTAAACCTTCGCCTTGGCTTGCACCTTTAACTAAACCCGCGATGTCAACGAATTCTACTACTGCGGGGGTAATTTTTTTGGTATTATAAAGTTTACCCAAAACTTCTAATCTGTTATCGGGAACGGCTACGATACCGACGTTTGGTTCAATAGTACAGAAAGGATAGTTAGCGCATTCAGCACCCGCTTTTGTGATAGCGTTAAACAACGTCGATTTGCCTACGTTTGGAAGTCCTACTACTCCGAGTTTCATAAATTTCTCCAAAAAGTTTTTTTGACTTTACTAATTATAATTCAAAATTAAGAAAATTACAAGTTTTTCCGTTGTATTTTGTACAAATTTATGTTATTATATTAAAAACGGAGAATAATTATGGATTACAAAGGGTATATTGCTGAAAAACTTGAAATTAACGACTTAGAAAAAAGTACTTTATCTGACTTTATAGAAGTTCCGCCTACATCTGATATGGGCGATTTTGCTTTACCTTGCTTTAAGCTTGCTAAGATTATGCGCAAATCTCCCGTAATGATTGCCGAAGAACTTAAAAATAAGTTTATTGGCGATACTACTTTTACACAAGTTACCGCAGTCAACGGCTACTTAAACTTTAAAATTAACCGTGAAAATTTTACCGCAGAACTCTTAGCTGACATTGAAAATTTAGGCGATAATTACGGTTCTGACAACGTTGGCAACGGCAAAACCATTTGCATAGACTATTCTTCTATCAACATTGCTAAGCCTTTCCATATAGGGCATTTAAGCACTACCGTTATTGGTAGTGCCTTGTGCAAAATATTTAGATTTTTAGGTTACAAAGTAGTCGGTATTAACCACTTAGGTGATTACGGCACCCAGTTCGGTAAACTTATCGTAGCATATAAACTTTGGAGTAGTGAGGAACAAGTAAAACAAGGAAGGTTAAAGGAACTTTCCAGAATTTACGTTAAATTCCACGACGAAGCAAAACTTAACCCCGCCTTAGACGATCAGGCAAGACGTTATTTTAAACTTATTGAAGATGGCGACCAAGAAAGTAATAAGCTCTTTAATTTGTTCAAAACTATTACCCTAGAAGAAGTAGATAAAATTTATAAACTCTTAAAAGTAGATTTCGATTCTTATGCAGGTGAAAGTTTTTATAACGACAAAATGTCGTCTATCGTTGACGAATTAAAGGAAAAAGGCTTACTTAAATCTTCCGACGGTGCGTCTGTTGTTGATTTAGAAGAATACGGTATGCCACCGTGCTTAATCTTAAAATCGGACGGTTCGTCGCTTTATGCTACTCGTGATATTGCCGCGTCGGTTTACAGAAAAAATACTTACGATTTCTATAAATGCTTATACGTTGTTGCCTATCAACAAAACCTACACTTTAAGCAGTTCTTTAAGGTAGTAGAACTTATGGGTAAAGAGTGGGCGAAAGATTTAGTTCACGTAGCTTACGGTATGGTGTCGTTAGAATCAGGCGCAATGAGTACTCGTGGCGGTAACGTAGTTCTACTCGAAGACGTTATTTCTAAAACCATAGAAAAGGCTTATAAGGTTATAGAAGACAAAAACCCTAACTTAAAAGACAAAGAAAAAATTGCAAGAACGGTAGGTACGGGCGCAGTAATTTTTAGCGCACTTTGTAACAATAAGATTAAGGATATAGTGTTCAGTTACGACAGAGTTTTATCTTTTGAAGGGGAAACTTGTCCTTACGTTTTATATACGATAGCACGTTGCAATAGTGTTTTAACTAAAAATCAGATACAACAGAGTTTTACAGTTCCCACTTTAACTACGGAAGAATACGATGTTATAAAAGAATTAGGTAAATTTAAAGACGTTGTAAAGGTTGCGGGCGACAAATACGAACCGTCCATCGTAACGAGATACGCGCTAGATTTATCGGCAAGTTTTAATAAGTTTTATTTTGCTTGCAAAATTGCTTGCGAAGATGAAAATCTTAAAAATTTCCGTTTACACTTAGCAAGCGCAGTAAAAACCGTCTTAACAAACGCGCTTAACCTTTTAGGTATAGACACCGTAGAGGAAATGTAATGAAAAAAATCGTTATATTCGATTTGGACGGTACGTTAATAGATTCTTTACCCGAAATCACGAAATATATTAACCTTACGTTACAGCATTACGGTTATCCTCTAATCGACGACAACAGAACTCGCCAAATTATCGGTAGTGGGGCGAGGAAATTAGTAAAAGACGCAATAAACCGCCCCATAACCGACCAAAAACTAGACGAGATTTTAGATTATTATAATTTCCATTACACAAATTCTGACAGTTCTTTAACGTCTCTTTTTTCCGGTATAGAAGAACTTTTATTTAGCCTTAAAAATCAAGGCTTTTCTATCGCAATTCTTACGAACAAACCTCAACAAACAACAGACAATATTTATCAAAAACTGCTTTCAAAGTTCAATTTTGACTTAGTTTTAGGTGAGTCGAAAGGTTATCCCACAAAACCCGATAAACGTAGCGTAGAAAGGGTGTTTAACGCCTTAAACGTTACGTCTTCCGATTGTTATATTGTAGGCGATATGGAAACTGATTATCTTGCAAGTATCAATTCGGGTTGCATGCCAGTATGCGTTTTATGGGGCTATGGCGACAAGCATTATTTATCTTCTTTGGGGTGTAAAAATTTTGCAAATACTCCGTCAGAAGTCTTAGAATTTTTAAAATAATTTTATACAAAACTTTTCAAAAACTATTCAAAAATTTTTCATAAATTTAAGAGGTATTTATGCCTAACAACGTTTACGAAGTTATAATCGTCGGTGGTGGAGCGTCGGGCGTTATTTCTGCCATAGAGCTTTCGCGAGGGAAAAATTCAATTTCGGGCGATAAAATTTTGATTTTAGAAAAAAACGACCGAATTTTGAAAAAACTCGCGGTTACAGGTAACGGTCAAGCAAACCTTACTAACGCGAGTATTCTAGAAGAAAACTATTACGGCGATAAAAATTTTATAAAAACAGTAGTTTCTGATATCGTTGAACTAGATATAAAAAGCTATCTTTACAGTCTAGGGTTATCTTTAACCACAGACAACGTTGGACGCGTTTACCCGATGAGTAAACAGGCAAGTTCGGTAGTCGATTTATTTTTAGCACACCTAAAAGATAAAAATATTTGCGTTAAAACAGGCGAAAAAGTTATAAACGTTAAAAAAGTTGACGATAGGTTTACCGTTAAAACTAAGAATTCAGAATTTAAAGCTAAAAGGGTAATATTCTCTTTTGGTGGAAGCGCGGGCAAACAGTTCGGCACGGACGGTAGTGCGTACGCTATATTGAAAAACTTTGGACATAATACGACAGAACTTTTTCCGTCGCTCGTACAAATTAAAACCGAACGCGAAAAAATTCGAGGTCTTAAAGGGTTAAAAGAAACGGCGCTCTGCACGGCGTACGATAAAGATACACCTTTGAAATCTGCGTTCGGCGACGTCATATTTAATGATTACGGAGTTACGGGGTCTGCTATATTTCAAATTTCAGGACATTTTGCAAAAGCTAAAAATCCAGTATTAAAAATAGAATTTTTACCCGATTTAAACATAGAAGAAATTGTAGAAATTCTTAAAAATGCAGATAAAAACTCGCCAAATTATAATGAAAACGCTTATTCGGGCATAATAAATAAAAGAATAGGTCTTTCTGTGTTAAAGACTGTTAAAAATAAAAACTACTATTCACTTGCTAATGCTTTGAAAAACTTTACTCTAAACGTAACGGGAAGTCTTGGGTTTGATAACGCTCAGGTAACCAAGGGCGGAATACAAACAAAAGACGTAAACTCAAACGATTATCAGAGTAAATTAGTTAACGGTGTGTACGTAATCGGCGAAGCGCTTGACGTTGACGGCGACTGCGGTGGATATAATTTAAGTTTTGCGTTTGCTTCGGGTGTTAAATGCGCTCGTGCTATAAAAAACGCTTAGGAGATAACTATGAGGGAATTTAAGAAATTTACAAGAGAGGAATTGGAAAGTATGTCGTTAGCGGTGTTGAGAGCAATAGGCAGACAAATCGGTGTTAAAGCTCCCGCTTCGTTAAAAAAGGAACGCCTTATCGAAGATATTTTGGCGATTCAAGACGGAAGACTTTGTCCTGTACCACCTAGTGGAGTCGGGGCTCCGCCCAAGTCGGCAATAGACCTTTCAAAATATTATTTGATTCCGATTGAATACCAAGAATTTAACGAAAAACCTTGCGAATACAGATTTTCCGACGTGGTTGAGGACGATACCTTTATAGCAGAAGGTGTGTTGGAACAAAGTTCACAAGGCTACGGGTTTTTACGCGCAAACAATTATGAAATTTCTCCCGACGATATTTTTATCGGTCAAGAATATATTAGAAAGTATAACCTAAAAGCGGGCGACAAGGTAAAATGTTACGCAAAAATTGAAAAAGGCGGTAAATCTGCTCCGTTTAGGTCTGCAATAACCATTAACGATTTAGAACCCGAAGTATTCTTACAGAGAAAGAATTTCGACGATTTAACGCCATATTATCCCACAAGACGCATAAATCTTTTAACTTCAAAAACCCAAGACGATTTAACTTTAAGAAGTTTAGAGCTTTTTGCTCCGCTCGGTTTTGGACAAAGAGGTTTAATAGTTGCTCCTCCTAAGACAGGTAAAACTACGCTTTTGAAAAAAATTGCGCAAGCTATTGAAGAAAATCATCCTGACATAAAACTCATTGTTTTACTTATAGACGAACGTCCCGAAGAAGTTACCGATTTTAAGCGTTCAATAAAAAGCGAAGTGGTTTTCTCAACTTTCGACGAAAATCCAACTCATCACGTCAGTGCGTCAGAATTAGTTATAAAAAGAGCAAAACGCCTTGTCGAAGTCGGTCAAGACGTAGTAATTTTGATGGATTCGATTACAAGACTTACGAGAGCGTACAATTCGACAAAAGAATCGTCGGGTAAGGTTTTATCGGGCGGAATAGACCCGACTGCGCTTATCGGACCTAAGCGCTTCTTCGGCTCGGCTAGAAATATAGAAAACGGCGGAAGCTTAACTATACTTTCAACGGCACTCATAGATACGGGAAGTCGTATGGACGACGTTATTTACGAAGAATTTAAAGGCACGGGGAATATGGAAATACATTTATCGAGAGAATTGTCAGAAAAACGCATATTCCCAGCAATTGATTTAAATAAATCCGGTACAAGAAACGACCACTTGTTGTTATCGCAAGAGGAAAAGGACGCAGTAGACAAACTGCGTAAGGTTTTATCGGAAAAACACGATTCAACGGGAGTTTTGCTCGATATGCTTAAAAAAACCAAATCAAATGAAGAAATGGTATCAAAAGTCGACGGTTGGTTAAAAATTTACAACGGTTAATAGTATGAAATCTAATAAAAATAAAACCATAGACTTTGATTTAAGTCAAGGCGAAACCTACCTAAAAAATTGTGTTTTAGGCGATGAGATTACCGAGTGTAAACAAAATTCTACGGTTATCGGCGACACCTTTGAGGTGCTTGCAAAAATAAAAGATAATTCAATAGACTTGCTTATCGTAGACCCGCCGTATAACTTAAACAAAAATTTTCATGGGGAAAAATTTAAAAAAAGTCCATTAGAAGAATATCAAGAATATACTGAAAAATGGATAACTGCCGTAAAACCCAAACTGAAAAGCAATGCAAGCGTTTACGTTTGTTGCGACTGGCAAAGCGCTATGGTTATAGCTAACGTACTACTAAAACATTTCAACGTAAGAAACCGTATAACTTGGGGCAGAGAAAAAGGTCGTGGAGCTTTAAGTAACTGGAAAAATTCCTTAGAAGATATTTTTTATTGTACGGTAAGCGACGAGTTTACTTTTAACTTAGACGCGGTAAAACAACGCAAAAAAGTGCTTGCACCGTACAAAGAAAAAGGAAAACCCAAAGACTGGTCTGAAACCAAAGACGGTAAGTTTAGAGATACTTGCCCGTCAAATTTCTGGGACGATATATCTGTTCCATACTGGTCGATGGCAGAAAATACCGCACACCCTACGCAAAAACCCGAAAAACTCATAGCAAAACTTATACTTGCAAGTTCTAACGTTAACGATTTAGTCTTAGACCCATTTGCAGGTAGCGGTACGACAGCGGTAGTTTGCAAAAAGTTAGGTAGAAATTACATAGGAATAGAACAAAACCCTCTTTACTGCGCTTGGGCGGAAAAGCGTCTAGAAGATGCCGAAAACAACAAAATCATACAAGGTTATGACGACGGCGTGTTTTGGGAAAGAAACAGTAAACCTTTAAAAAAATGATGTACATAAAAAACTCCCGAAGTTTCGGGAGTTTTTGGTTTAAATTTATAATTTACACTGGCGAGAATATGCCGAGTAAGATTATACCTGCAATAGTTATGCCGATTGCAAGATAGTGTTTCCATGAAAGTTTTTCTTTTAAGAAAATTCTGCTCCATAATACTGATACAACACAGTAAGCTGAAATTATAGGCATACCGATTTCGTAATCGGCAAACATAACCGCCATATAGAATACTTGACCGATGGTTTCACATAAACCGCCTAAGTAAACCGCGCTACCTTTTTTAGCGAACACTTTGTCTTTTTTAATAAATTGAACCCAAACAAAAGCGAAAATTGCGAGCAAGAAGAAAGTAAGTTCAAACGACGAGTTAGCCGAATAATCTGAAATGTCTACGTAATGGAAGAATACTTCGTCACCAACAGTGCCCAAAGCGTCGATAATAAGATATGCGATGGGGAGTAGAAACGCTAAAATACTTTTAGTATATTTACGGTTAGATTCTTGTCTTCTTAAAATTTTAAGTTCTTCGTTTTCTTTATTGTCAACTACGCCTACGCCGATAATACCTAAGGTAATAGCAACAACGCCTATAATAGTGAAAGCGTTAAATTCAATAGCGTCAGCACCGATAATCGGGAAGATAATAGCGCACAAAAGTAATGCGAGCGAACCTGAGCAGTTACAAATGGGCGACGAGATAGATAGTTCTATATAACGTAGTCCTATGTAACCGAGTACCATAGCTAAGATATAAAGACCTGCAACGGGCAAATAATACACGAAATCTAAAATTTGGAAATCGGTATAGAATAAACTTGCTACGAATTTTGGTACAGCGTCGGGACCACCGTTAGCGTCGATAATTGCACCACCGATAAGGGTGATTATAAAGTGAATGCCCATGATAAGACCGACGGCAAAAGTAACTTTCCAATGGCTGTTGGAGTCTTTTTCGTCAGTACCTTTTTTGGAGAATAGGTCAGACCCACTCCAACAAAGTAGCGCTATAAGCGCAAAGATAAAATACATCATATTAAATTTTCTCTCCTTTTGTGAATTTAAAAACCGATTTGTTTAATACCCACGTAATTGGGTATTAGCAACGTACTCGGTAAGTAGTTGCTTATAACTTATTGCGGTTTTTTCGTCCACGGGGGAAAGATGTGACTGGATACAGTTTTCGCTGTTTTTGAACTTCTGTAAAAAATATTTATCAGCTCCTTTAATCCATTTCCCAATATTAAAAATATTTTCTTGTTTATGGAATTCTCTTACTAGCGTAGTCCTAAATTCGTAATCAACTTTTTCAGTAAGAAAATATTCTACGGTTTTTTCTATTTTTTTAGTATCGAATTTATCCAAACCTATAATCTCGGCATAATGCTCACGGTCGTTTTTTATATCCATAGCAAAATAATCGACCAAGCCCGACTCATTAAGAGTTTTAACTATTTCGGGATTAGTGCCGTTAGTGTCAAGTTTAACCGAATATCCGATGTTTTTTATTTTTTCTATAAATATAGGCAGGTCAGGGTTAAGGGTTGGTTCTCCGCCAGAAACACAAACACCGTCTAGTAGACCTTTGCGTTTTTCAAGGTAATCTAAAACCTCGGTTTCGGGAATTTCAGGTAAATTTTCCGTTGACAAAACTAGCGCGGAGTTATGACAAAACCCGCACTTAAAATTACAGTTTCCGGTAAAAACCGTCGCCGAAACTTTACCGTCATAGTCCACTAAGGACATTTTTTCTAAACCGTGTATTTTCATAAGTTACTACCTTGATTAACGTTAATATTATACTTTTTTTGAGTATTAGTTGTCAATAGTTTTTTTATATGTTAAAATATATAAAAACAAACAGGATAACAAAAATGAAAGCAGTAATTCAAAGAGTATTAAACGCAAACTTAAAAGTAGACGGAAAACTAATTTCCGAAATAGACAAAGGTTACGTTATTTTTTTAGGCGTTCAAAAAGGGGATACCACTGAAAATGCCGATTATTTTATTAAAAAAATTCCACCTCTAAGAATTTTTGAAGACGAAAACGGTAAAATCAATAAATCTATCGTCGACGTTGGTGGCGAAATTTTACTTGTTTCGCAGTTTACGTTGTTTGCCGATACTTCACACGGCAATCGTCCGTCTTTTCTTGAAGCCGAACTACCCGATAAAGCAAACGAATTGTACGAATACGTGTGCGATGGTATCACAAAAACTGGTATTACAGTCAAAAAAGGCGTTTTCGGTGCCGATATGAAAATTCAACAAGTAAACGACGGTCCTTTTACCATGTTTATTGAAAAATAGAGAAAATTAAAAACGCACCTATTTAGGTGCGTTTAACTTTATAACGAATTGTTTTCTTTGTATTTCATTAAAGCAGTTGCGAGTTGGTCACCGCAGGAAGTGTTACCACGACATTGTATTCCTTTAAGCAGTGAAATTACTTCGTTGATGTGACGACCTTCGACAAGTTTAGATACGGCTTGTAGGTTACCTAAACAGCCACCGATAAACTTGACGTTAGTTAAAATTCCGTTTTCAGTTACGTCGAAATTGATTTGTCTTGAACAAGTACCACGTGTAGAATAAGTTTGCATAAAATTTCTCCTAATCGACCAAGTTTTCGTAGATGTTACGATAAACGTCAGGCGCTTTTTCGCCCCATTTTTTATATATGTCTTTTGCCGTTTGACGGTTGGGGACGACGAGTTTAAGTTCTAGTACAGGTTGAACTGGTTCGATAATTTTTAAATACACCGTATACGTGCCGTCTTTATTCATAAAATAATCGGCAACGCATTCTTGTTTTCTTCTGTATCTCGCGCGGTTATTTTTTATAAATAATGAAATAGCTTCTCTCGTTGAAGCAGGAATATTTATAAAGAAGTTCGCAAGACAAACTCTGCCGTCGGTGGTGATGGTGTAAAGGGGTTCACCGCTACCGCTAATGTTATAAATCCAACCGCATTCTAAAAGCTGATTAAGTATTGGCTGACAGTCCATATAAGCAAGCCAGTTGTTCGATGAACAACACATATCGAGTACCGTGTTTTCAGAAAGCGGTACTTCCATTTTGTCGAATACAAACAACAGTATTAATTTGTTTAAGGATGAATCTCCTTTAACTTGCATTACATAATACTCCACTATGCTTTTGTATCATTATAGTATAAAAAACGTTATTTGTAAATAAGTTTATAGATAAATTTGCAAAATAATGACAAAAAAAGTTTATAAATGATTAAAATTGTGTTATAATCATTGAGTACGTTATGGCTCTAAATAAAACCATTTATAGGAGAATTTTATGTCCACAAGGGAAGAATTAAATCTTTTTTTACAAAGTGCTGACGAACTTATTGAAGGCAAATACATTTTAGCTGACATTAAAATCGTTAATTTGTTAAAGTCGATTGCAGTTTCTAAAACGCTTTTGGCGCTTTTTGAAAACTGTTTGAGAAATTTTGATTACAACCAAGCAAAAAACAGATTTATGGTTAAGAATAAGTATTTATCTGACGAAAAAGGCGAGTTTATTGCTCCTAGCTCGTCAAGAGAAATGCTTGCGTTTGTGTTCAACGTACTTATGGACGTAGATTCTAAGCGTATGCAGTTGGGTGATTTCGTAAACAAATATTTTTACGAAGACGGCAGTTTTTCGTCTGCTTACGCTAATTTTATCACTGCTATGATAAAACCTTTTAAGGAATCGGTTAAAATTATCATGGAAGGGGTAATTGACGGTAAACTTCAAGACCCGCTAGAAGCACTTACCGAAGCCGAGGAACGTGAAGCAAAGGAAAAGGCGGAAATAGAACGCCGTAACCAAGAAACCAAAGAACTTTCTAAAAAAGCTTACGGCGAAAGCGTATTAAAGATTAAAGAAATTCTTTTAGCTGACAAAACCAAAATTAAAGAAAGTAAAAAAGACGATAAAGAAAAACAAGAAATTATTTTAATAATCGATATGCTTGCTAACGTCGTTACTAGTGAAGATACCGACGCAATAGACTACGCTTTTACCGCTTATAAGTATATGACCAAATCGTATGGATTTACTTTTTTCGGTAAAGTTAAAAAAATTAGCAAATTGTTAAAGGACGTTTACAATGAACTTGGATGAGAAAACTTTATCCACTGAATACGTTTATAAAGGTAGAATTTTAAACCTTAGACAAGATAAGGTTGAACTTCCAAACGGTAAACAAAGCGTTAGAGAAGTTATCGAGCATAGTGGTGGAAGTTGTATATACTGTGAATTAGACGGGAAAGTTTTGTTTGTAAAGCAGTTCAGATATCCATATAAAAAACAAATATTAGAACTTCCAGCAGGTAAACTTAACCCCGGAGAAAATCCAGAAAATACGGCTATTCGTGAATTAGAAGAAGAAGGAGGCGTAAGAGCTGGAAAGGTACAACTTATTCACAAAATCTATCCGTCTACTGGGTATACCGATGAAATCATATATATTTATCGAGCAGAAGACGTAGTAAAAACTCACATGCATTTAGACGAGGGCGAGTTTTTGGACAACGTTTGGATAGACAAAAAAGACTTAAAACAGATGGTAGCAAAAGGCGAGATTAACGACGCAAAAACGCTCGTTGCTTTGCTTAGTGAACTATAAAAATATTACTAAATTAAGAGGCTAGAAATTTGAAAAGAGAAGACGTAAGAAACGTTGCGATTATTGCGCACGTAGACCACGGTAAAACGACGCTTGTAAACGAACTGTTAAAACAGGGCGGAATTTTCCGTGACAATCAAGAAGTAATGGACAGAGTTATGGACTCTGGCGATTTGGAGCGTGAAAGGGGTATAACTATTCTCGCTAAGAACACGTCGGCGTTTTATAACGGGGTAAAGATTAACATAGTAGACACACCCGGTCACGCCGATTTCGGTGGCGAAGTAGAGCGTGTCTTAAAAATGGTAAACGGTGTTCTAGTGCTAGTAGACGCTTGCGAAGGTCCTATGCCACAAACACGTTTCGTTATGCAAAAGGCGTTAGAGCTTAACCATAAACTCATAATAGTCGTAAACAAAATAGACCGTCCCGACGCAAGACTGTCAGAAGTCGAGGACGAGATTTTAGAGCTTTTGTTCGACTTAAACGCTAACGACGAGCAAATTGACAGTCCTATTATATACTGTTCGGGTAGGGCGGGAACAGCTACCACTGATTATAGAAATCCCGGTAAAGACTTGACACCTTTGTTTGATGCAATAGTCAACTATTTTGAACCGCAAGAAGTGGATATGGACGGCGAATTTCAAATGCTCGTTTCGTCAATAGATTACAGTGAATACGTGGGAGTTATCGGTATCGGTAGAGTAGAGCGAGGTAAAGCAAAAGTTAATATGGACGTTAAAACGTGCAATTATAATATTCCCGACCTTTCTCACAGCGGAAAACTTGTAAGTCTATATCAAATCGAGGGGTTAAACAGAGTTTCTTGCGAAGAGATAAAAGCAGGCGATATCGTATGCATTAGCGGTTTAGAAAAATTGTCGATAGGCGATACCGTTTGCGCTGTAAATAAGGTAGAACCCGTACCGTTCGTAACTATATCTGAACCGACGGTTGAAATGACTTTTTCGGTAAACGATAGCCCATTTGCTGGTAAAGAAGGTAAGTTCGTTACCACTAGACATTTAAGGGACAGACTTTTTAAAGAAACCTTAAAAGACGTGTCGTTACGAGTAGAAGAAACCGATTCCGCTGATTCGTATAGAGTTTGCGGTAGGGGAGAGATGCACCTTTCTATTTTAATCGAAACTATGCGTAGAGCAGGTTACGAATTCCAAGTAGGCGCTCCTAAGGTGCTATATAAAGAAGAAGACGGTAAAATTTTAGAACCGATAGAAAAACTCGTGGTAGACGTTCCAGAAGATAAGACGGGTACTGTATTTTCAAGCATGGGCGTTAGAAAAGGCGAACTTTTGACTATGGAAAACGTCGGTAGCCGTATAAGACTTGAATTCAAAATTCCCGCACGTGGACTTTTCGGGTATAAGAGCCAGTTTTTGACTGAAACACGTGGCGAAGGTGTGTTCAACACTATCGGTTACGGTTACGAAGAATTTAAAGGCGAAATTGAACGCCGTTCAACAGGCTCCCTAGTGGCTTTTGAAACGGGCGAAGCAGTTACTTACGGTTTATATAATGCACAAGGCAGAGGGCAACTGTTTATCGGTGCAGGCACGCAAGTTTACGAAGGTATGGTGGTAGGTGTTTCACCGAAAAACGAAGATATACCCGTAAACGTGTGCAAGAAAAAGCACCTTACGAATACCCGTGCATCAGGTTCTGACGACGCATTGCGTCTTGAAACACCTAAAATTATGAGTTTAGAAGAGGCGATGGAATTTTTAGGCGATGACGAACTTTTAGAAATTACACCTAAAAATATTCGTATAAGAAAAAAGACCTTAAATACCGAAATGCGTTTAAAACGCAAAGCCAGAGGCTTAGAATAAAATTTAAGGCGGGGTTACTTTTTGAACCCCGCCTTTTTGCTATTTACTTATAATTTTTTAGTCTAGTTATTTGCAACCGCAACCTAGGTTACCGAACGAACCGCCGTTACCTTTACATAAACAGCAGATTAAAAGTAACGCCACAGGCAGACAATAGCAACTGTTAAAGATTCCGTTTAAGCAACCGCTTTTGCAAAGACATATGATAAATAAAATTATCAAAATCCATAAGCAACAATTGTTGCTACCGAAAAAATCAAAACCGTTCATAAATTTACCTCCAAAGTAATAACTAATCTCCGCCTATGTAAGAATTTTTGTTTCGGCGAAGTTTTCTATTATCAATATAAGCAAAATAGACTAAAATTGTTACAATACTCGCTGTATTTAATTGCAAGAAAAAAATTTTTATGATAAAATAATTTTGACGTATAGCGAAAATTTAGGTATTTCGACTATAATTAAACGGTAATAAAAATTTTTACGACGGGTATTTTTATAAACCCGATTGGAGTGCATTATGAATAACACAAATTTTTTCACTACCAAAAACGTAGTGTATCTAGCAATTCTCACCACCTTACTCGTAGTTTTAAACCTTTTAGGTACGGTGTTTAAGATTGTAACTAACATCAATCTAACTCTTATCCCGATAGTTTTGGGCGCTTTAACGTTAGGTGCAAAAGGTGGATTTATTTTAGGAATTATAAGCGGTCTTATGACCTTTATATTCGGTGTAACTGGTTTAGACCCGTTCACTAATTTCTTGTTTACACAGCATCCCGTACTTACTTTTTTGACATGTACGGTTAAAATTACCTTAGCGGGAGTTTTAGGCGCAATAGTTTATAAAACTCTAAAAGACAAGAACAAGCACTTGGCTACTTTTGTTGCTTCGGCTGTCGTTCCCGTTGTAAACACTTTGCTATTTATACTAGGTGCTTTGTTAATGAGCGATACTATATCGGTGTTTTCTTCGGTGGAAGGCGTAAGCATAATGTATTATTTAATCGTTATATGTGCAGGTGTAAACTTTCTTATTGAACTCGGTATAAATATGCTTGTAGCGCCTGCAATTTATACGGTAATACATGTTGTAGATAAACAACTTTCATAAAATTCGGGGGAATTTATGTTACTTGCAATTGATATGGGTAACACCAACATAAAGTACGGTGTTTTTGACAACGAAACCTTAGTAGCGTCTTTTAGAGTTTCTTCGAGAATTTCAAGAACTGCCGACGAATACGGTTCGGTTTTAGTTGGACTTTTAGCGGATAAGGGCATAAAAAAATCTGATATCGACGGTATTATTTTGTCGTCGGTTACTCCTGCCTTAAACTACACCATTTGTCATATGTGCGAGTTTTTCTTCGGGATTTCGCCTTTGATTATAGGTCCCGGTGTAAAAACTGGCTTAAATATAAAAGCCGATAACCCCAAAGAAGTTGGTGCTGATATTATTGTAAACAGCGTATCGGCGTTCAATAAATACGGTGGTCCTATCGTTGTTATCGATTTCGGAACTGCAACGACTTTCGACGTTATAAGCGACAAGTGTGAACTCATAGGCGTTGTTATTGCGCCCGGTATAAAAACTTCGTTAGAGGGTTTGGTTTCAAAGACGGCACAATTACCTATGGTTGAACTTGATGCGCCTAATACCGTAATCGGTAAAAATACTAAACATTGTATGCAATCGGGTATTATATTCGGTTTTGCAGGGCTTGTTGAAAATATTATTAAAAAGATTAAAAAAGAACTCAAAGTAGACGATATAAAAGTCGTTGCTACGGGTGGTCTTGGTGAAATTATAGCAAAAGAGGTTAAGTTGATAAGTTTAGTTGACAGAACTCTTACGTTAGACGGTTTAAGACGTATTTACCAGCTTAACAAATAAAGGAGAAGATTATGAAAAAAGTAGGCGTTGCTATTTTAGGTCTTGGTGTAGTTGGTGGAGGTACTTATAAAATTCTTACCGACAACAAAGAATATTTTAAAAGAACGCAAAACATTGATTTAACAGTAGAAAGCGTTTTAGAATTAAATAGAGAACGTGCTTTGTCGTTAGGATGCGACCCGTCGATTATTGCAACTAGCATTGAGGAAGTAGTTACAAACCCCAACGTTGACATTGTTGTAGAAGTTATCGGTGGTGTAGAACCTGCTAAATCTTTTGTAATCAAAGCGTTAAAGAGCGGTAAGTCGGTTGTTACTTCTAATAAAGAGCTTTTCGCTAAGTTTTGGCCTGAATTAGAGGAACAGGCAAAAAAGAGAAACGTTGGACTTTTCTTTGAAGCAAGTTGTGTAGGCGGTGTGCCAATTATCAGAACTTTGCAAGAAGGTATGCAAGCTAACAATATTAAATCTATAAAGGGTATCATAAACGGTACTACTAACTACATACTAACGAAAATGGCTTACGAGGGCGTAAGTTACGAAGAAGCCTTAAAACAAGCACAAAAATTAGGATATGCAGAAGCAAACCCCACCGCTGACGTGGAAGGTTTTGACGCGACCTATAAACTCTCTATCTTATCAAGTCTAGCTTTTCATACCAAGATTTGTATAGAAAACGTTTATAGAGAAGGTATCTCGGACGTTAGTGTTACCGATATCGCATACGGTAAAGAAATGGGTTATACCTTAAAGCTTTTGGCTATTGGTAAAAACACGGATAAGGGTATAGAAGTAAGAGTGCATCCTACCTTTATACACTCTGACAATCCGCTTGCGGCAGTAAACGATTCGTTTAACGCTGTATTTATCGAAGGCGACGCCGTGGGTGACGTAATGTTATACGGTAGAGGGGCAGGGGCTTTGCCAACAGGCTCGGCAATAGTTTCTGACGTTATATACGCATCTAAACACGCTGACGTTTATTATACGAGTTTTGATAATTCTGAAAAGGGTAACAAAGCGACCAAATTTGTTACAGATTTCTGCACGAAATACTATTTACGTATGTCGGTTAAAGACCAAGCAGGCGTCTTGACAAAATTTACCGGTGTGTTTGCAAAAAATAAACTTAGCATAAAGGAAGTTAAACAAGTTTCTTACGCTAACGGTTATGCTGAAATTATTATCACTACTCACGAATGCAAGGAAAGTGCATTGAGAAAAACCATCGAAAAACTCGCTGACCTAGAAGAAGTAGCAAAAGTAAATGCTTGCATAAGAATTGAAGACTAAAAATTAAAACCAAACAAATTAAAAACTCGGCTATTTTTAGCCGAGTTTTTCTATTTTTATTTTAATAAAATAACGTGTAAGATTATTTGTTTTTATCAGCAAGCGCCTTTGTTTGAATTAAAAGACTGTCTTGCTCGTTTTTAGTTAGTTTCCTAAAACAATCTAATAATTCACGTTCGATTGAACTAATAACTTTACCGTTAGCGTTTTCAGTTGGTGCATTTCTTATAGGAGTAAAACCGTAATCATCTTCACGCCCCAAAAGATAATCAGTAGTTACAGAAAAGTAATCTGCATAAAGACATGTTACAGTTGCCGTAGGGATAACTTTCCCATTTTCATAATCACAAATGACAGACTGTGATATTTTTAGTATTTCAGCAAGTTTTTTCTGACTTAAATTTTGTTCAAGCCTTAATTCCTTAAATCTATTCATAAATCAATTATAACAAAAATCGAAAAATCGATTGAAAAATATCGATAAGTCGATTATAA
The DNA here is from genome assembly GCA_045644505.1 of Christensenellaceae bacterium. Lineage (GTDB taxonomy): Bacteria > Bacillota > Clostridia > Christensenellales > Borkfalkiaceae > UBA1259. Next base: position 17,343 of record JAZRGZ010000052.1, read on the forward strand.
TGCATTTAATAATCGGTAAATCGATTGCAAAAGAGGAAACATGTTTAAGGTAAAAACGGAATTAATAGAAGGGTATATGACAGAGCATAATATGACGAATAGAGATTTTGCAAAACATTGTGACGTTCCAATAACAGCGATAACAAGATTGCTACGTACTAAAAAGTCATATAATCTAATATTATTATTCAGAATTGCGTGTGGTATTGATATTGACGTAAGAAAACTCTTTGACGAAGTAAAAGAAGTGTAAATATTTTAAACTTTAACTTTTACAGTGGACGTTGTGACATAGAAAAGAAACGCTATTGAATTTTCAATAGCGTTTCTTTTTGTGTTAAATTTAATTTTTTATAAGCAGTCGCAACGGTTATTTCCGACGTAGCCTGTGTCGTTACATTTTTTGCAAGCGTATTTAGGTGATAAGTCGTCGAGTTGTAAATGGATTTTAGATAACAAGTCGTGGATTTTTTTGATTAAATCTTTCTTTTCGTTTTCTAATGATTTTAGCCTATTTTCGTCGTTAGAAATTTCAGCGAAAGCCAAGTCTTTTTCAATAGAAAATAATCTTTCATAAACGTCGGAAAACCCTTGAATTTCCATAGCGTTTTCAGTATTCTTTTGAGCGATGGCAACGGCTGTGTTTCTACGTTTTTCGTATTCACGATTATACGCTTCTTGCGAGTTAATAGTAGTAGTTGTTTCGGGTGTTTTTTCTAGGTCGGATAAGGTAAAAATACCTGAATTTTTCCAGTTAGACAACACGCCGTTCATATAAGCGATAGCTGAGCTTTTGCCCGCCGATATTTTAGCCGATTCAAGTATCATTTCTTCGGTAAAATTCCAAGATTTCCAAACTGTAACGTTATCTCTATCCCATGGGGTAGGGCGACGGTTTATGCCAGCAACTTTTAACATTCTTGAAATAAATTCATCGGTCTTTTTAATGCTTTCAAAATGGTCGTTTACGCTAGTTAAATCGATAAAACCACGGTTTCTAAGTTCTTCTATTAAAGCATCCATATCCTGCAAGGTATTTTTACCGTTTCTAAAACAGTAGGAAGCTATAAGTAGCAAGGTTTGGTCGATAAATCCAAACGACAACCATTTATTAGTGTAAGTGTCGATTACAGTATCTAAAACTTCTACGTAAATAGACAATGCTTTGTTTATTTTTAGTGCTAACTGATAAGTTTTTTCTTTATTGGAACTATAATCTTTAATTTCTTCTTTAGAGAAACTCTTGTTAGAGTAGAGTTCTAGGATAAACGCGTCTAGCTTATCCATCCCGCCTTTTTTAATTTTTGACGCTGCGAACACGATATTTTCGGGCTCAAAATTAAGCTCTTCCGTCCATTTTTTGAATAGATTTAAGTCGGTAACGTCGGGGGTGCGTTTAACAGACAGTGCGCGAAGAATTTTTTCTAGTTCACCAGATTTTGATAGGTAAGAGGAAAGTTCTCTTTCGATTTTTTCAACAGTGGTGATGCCACGAGCACCAAAGTCTTTTGCTATTTTTAGAATGTAATTTTTATTTACAGACGCACCGCTTTTTTCTACGCAATATTTAACTACCATTAGCATTGCCTCTGGCTTAATCCCGAAGTCTTCCATAACTTCAAAGTACGCGCTATACTCGTTAGACATTATCATGCGTTCGGAAATTAATGCTTGAACGCATTTATTAAACTCGCTATATTTTTCAGGTTTATATTTTCTAGGTTTAGAAGATAATGCCGATTTTACCGGCATATATTCTACTTGAAGTGGGTCGGTAGAGATAACCGAAACAAGCCCAAACTCTTCATAAAACTTAAAATAATCTATAACTTTTTCGGCAGATAAACCAAGTGTGTTTGCAACGTCGTCAATTGTGGAAGCAAAGGCAGGGTTTTTACATAGAAAAAGACCGTAAAGATAAACTTTTACGGCATTACCGTCGGATAACGGCATATAGTCCTGTATAAATGCGTTTTCTACGTCGGTGAACGCTTTAACAGAAAATTCTTTTGAGTAAAAACACTTCATAATCTACCTTTTAGTATAGCATTTTTAAAAAACGCTTGCACTTTTTATTTATTAGTTATATAATATAATAACTAGTATATTTTAAAGTCGGAAATTGTCGCCTAAAATGGCGGTAACTGATATTATAAACGAATAAGACTTAAAAATCAACTAAATGTGCTAAAATTTTGTGTTACATTTATTTTGAACGGGAGATAACTTAACATATGTCAAACGAATTGTTTACTCCAATAACGTTGTGGGAAGACTTTTTTTTAGAACATAAGCCTGTAATTGAACCTATCGGCGAATTTGATAAAGGGGACGTTGTTTTGTCGCGTTTCTATATCAAGGGTAGGTCGCTTGAAGATGGCGACGTAAAGATTTATGCTGTTCTTGCTAGAAATAAATCAAAGTCTAAAATGCCAGCAGTTTTTGTTGTTCAAGATTTTAAGGATGCGGCTGACGAAACTTTTATTACTTATCTTGCTGAACGCGGTTATACTGCACTAACTTTCGATTATGCAGGTGATTCTGGAATTAATGGTAATCATTCTGTTTATCCCCCATCTCTTTCGGGTATAAATTATAAAAATTGTTTTAACTCACTTGATACCGTAAAAGGCGATGCTAAAAGCACGCCTTGGTATGAATGGGGTGTTACTACTAGATATGCTTTTGATTATCTTAAAAGCTTAGATTTTGTTACCAAGATTGGCGCTATTGGAATAGGCGATGCAAGCACTATTCTCTGGCACTTGTCGGTAACCGAGCAAAAACTTGATTGTGCAGTTTTTGTTTCAAACGCAGGTTGGAAAGCTTACCACGGTATGAATAAGTTTAAAACGGGGGAAATTCCAGACTTTTCTACCGAGCAGTTAAAATATCTTGCATGTATTGAACCTCAAAGTTACGCTTCACACGTTAAGTGCCCGTCGTTACTACTCGTTGCGACCAACTCTAATAAGTTTGACTTTGACCGCGCTTATGATACTTTAACTAGAATTGACGCTAATGTATATTCTTCCATTGATTACTCGGTTAATTCTAGAAAGAGTATTAATTCAGACGGCTTAAAGACTATGGAAATTTTCTTGAACAAATGTCTTAAAACGGGTAAAGAAGACTTGCCAACTGAAACCGACATTGAAGGCGAAATTACAGAAGGCGAGTTAAGAGTAACCGTTAAACCTGACCTTAAAAATTTAGAAAAGGTTTATCTTTACGTTGCAGAACAGTCGGAAACCTCGGCACTTAGATGTTGGAAAGAGTTATCTAGTTCTTTAATAAATCAAGATGGTACAGTTACTTTTAACTATGAGCCATATAAATATTCGGGACAAGTAATGTTCTTTGCAAGAAGTATTTATAAATCGGGTTATGGGGTAGGTTCTTGTGTTCTTTGCAGAAAATATAAACCCGAAGATATTAAAAATTCCCATAAAACTAACGTTATTTATTCATCGAGAATAGAAAATGGAATAGGTTTATTTACTTCGGCAAAAGAAAACAAAACAAAACCGTCCGGACTTAATATCGGTGAAGATAATCAAGTAAAATACAAAAAAGGTCCTATGGGTATTGATGGCGTTTGTTGTTTTGGGGGTCTTTTAACGTTTAGTTTTGGTATAGAAAAATTTAAACCCAAAAACGATGCGATTTTAATGTGTGACGTTTACGCTCCAAGCGATACTATCTTAACCGCAAAACTGATTTCTGATTTTAGTGGACAAAATGTAGAATATATTTCTATGAAAAGAGTAAAGGGTGGTAACGTTTGGCATAATATAAAATTTGACATTTCAGATTTTAAGACACAAGAAGGTATGGGATTAAAGAGTTTCGATAGAATTAACGCAGTTTTCTTTGATGCGGAAGGCGAATATCTCATAAACAACGTTATTTGGGCTTAATAAGGAATCGTATGTATAAAATTCGTAACGACTTAAACGAAAATATTAAACGTGAAGAAAAAATTAATAGGCGATTTTTAGCATTTACAGCATTATTAGTTGCCGTATTGTGCGTGGTGTTTTTTCTGTTTAGCGAAGTTTATTTCAACGTCTTAGTAGAAGGCGACTCTATGAAACCGACTTTAAAATCGGGGGACGTTTTAACGGTCAATACCTTAAAAGAGGTTGAAAGGGGCGATATAATTATCGTTGATAACAAAGGCAAACTAATTATAAAACGCGCTATTGCAGTTCCTCACGATAGAGTAAAAATCAAAGACGGGTTTGTTTTTGTAAATGGTAGTTTATTAGAAGAAGATTATATTTTAAGACAAGGTTCTACTGATAATTTTACTTGGACGACAGAAGATTATATTTTAAAAGAAGGGGAAATTTTCTATCTGGGCGACAACCGTGAAGATAGTAGCGATAGCCGTATTTATGGTACGTGCAAAGTCAGCAACGTTAAAGGCGTCGTTGAAGAATGGTCTTTAAACCCAAGTGGAGTTGGTAAGGTTGTTCATAAAATTTTAACTTTTACAAGTCGTGTAAACGATAACATATAAGGAGTAATTAATGATTTTACACAAAAACCGATTGATATTCGGCGTTATAAGAAGAATAATAAACACGGTTTTTAAATTTTGTTATAAAATAATTAAGGCTTTCAATTTACATCTTACGCTTTTTGTATTTCTTTTAGGTATAATTCTAGCGATTATAGGGGTAATAGGTAAGGACAGCGCGGGGCTAGTTGTATATTTAATTGTGTTGGCTTCGACTGTTGTTTATGCCTTAGTTAAAACGTTAAAAAACATTTTTGGCGTAAAGAGCAAAAATAATCGAGTTAAAATTGTTAAAGTTCAAGATAACACTGATAACCAACCCGAAGAACAAACTGAAAATCAAGAAATTGAAAATACAAACGAAAAACAGTCGTACATTCCTAAATATTTTACGGTAAAAAATAATCCTTCTTACGTTTATGCAGAATACGAAGATAGATACGAGTTGTTTTTAAAAACTTCTAACGGCCTTAAAAAGGTTAGAGTAGATTATAAATAACAAGGGTAAAAAATGACGTATTATTTCAATAACGAGATTTTAGAACAAGCTAAAATACAACGAAAAAAGACACTTATCATCTATTTACTTATACTTGTGCTTTATCTTGCGCTCAGTACGGTAGTATTAGTTAGATATATGCAACTTCCCTACGCAAGTCCAAAGATAGGTACTATTAAAACCGTGGAATTTGTTTTAACGTTTATAATGCTTATATTTTCTTTTATATATCTTGGCATAAAATTTAAGAGAGTAAATAAATTTTATATTATGTGTAGAAATATGAGCACGGGATTAAAGGAAGAATATACTGCTAGTTTTTTTGAGTATGACGAAAGTTTAAATACAAAAGACGGCGTTGACGTAAAAGCCTTAATTTTTTTGCAATGGAATAAGTTCAAAAACGAGTATTTTGAACGTAAAGTTTGGGTTTTTTATGAAAAACCTTTTCCTGAATTTAAGGAAAACGATATGGTTAGGTTCGTTACGCAAGGCAACGTATTAATAAAATATGAAATTATCAATGAGGAAGATGAATAGTATATGAACAATCGCAACTGGGCAACCGAGGATATATACAAAGATTTAACCGAGTGGGAAAAAGACTATAAAGAAATACAAGATAATGCAGATTTCAGTGAGTTTAAGGGGAAACTTGGTGACCCCATAGAATTCTTGGCGTGCATGAAAAAACAAGAATACGTTGGTAGGCTTTTAGAAAAACTAGCCGTTTATACTCACATGAAACACGATGAAAATACTGCTGATTCTAAATATGACGCTTTATTTTCAAGAGTTCAGTCGCTATCGGTAGTTTTATCAACTAATACTGCTTTTATTACACCGGAACTTATAAGTCTAGATGAAAAAGTTTTGAATTCCTTTATAAATAACCCAGAACTTTCAGAATACGATTATTCGTTAAAATGCGTGCTAAAAGAAAAACAACACGTTTTATCCGAACAGCAAGAAAAACTTTTAGCGGGCGTTTCAGAAGTTTTTTCGAGTTTTAACGATATTTTCGGTAAAATCGACAACGCCGACTTAAAATTCGGTGAAATTAGGGTGGGTTTAAATAAGACACCGCTCACTCACGGAACGTACGGATTGTTTATGCATTCCGATAAGCGTCGTTTAAGAGAAAAAGCGTTCAAACAGTATTATAAATCGTATATTGATTTTATCAACACCATATCTGCTACTTATTACGGCAATGTTAAAAAAGACGTAGCAATAGCAAAGGCAAGAAACTATGAAAGCGCATTATCTCGCGCGCTCAGTGGCGAAGACGTACCCTTAAAAGTTTATGAAAATTTGATATCAAGTGTAAACGACGCTTTGCCTATTTTGCACGACTATATGTCGGAAAAGAAAAAGCAATTAGGGTATAAAGAAATGCATATGTACGACGTTTATGCTTCTACGGTTAAAGATGCTGATTTTAAACTATCTTACGACGACGCATATTCTCTTGTAGTAGAGGGTTTATCAGTATTAGGCGAAGAATACAAGGAATTGTTGTTAAAAGCATATAACGAGCGTTGGATAGACGTGGAAGAAAAACCCAACAAGCGAAGTGGTGCTTATAGTACAGGCGCTTTTGATACTCACCCTTACGTTTTACTTAACTATCAACCGACCACACACGACGTGTTTACCATAGCGCATGAAATGGGGCATAGCATACACACGTATTATTCAAACAAAAATCAACCGTATGCTAAGGCAGATTACAAAATTTTCGTTGCGGAAGTTGCTAGTACAGTCAACGAAGTGTTGCTTGTTAAATATCTTATCAAAAATGCAAAATCTAAGGACCAAGAAAAGTTCCTATTGTCGTATTTAATGGAAATGATAAGAACTACTCTTTTCCGTCAAACACAGTTTGCTGAGTTTGAAGAATTTTCACATTCATCAGTTGAAAATGGCGTTCCTCTAACCAAGGATTTGATGAACGAAAAATATTTAGAACTCAATAAA
>JAZRGZ010000053.1:0-10776 GCA_045644505.1 Christensenellaceae bacterium
CCCACCGCTTCCGCCATAAAAAAGGTAGACTTATCGTCTACCTTTTTACACTTTAATATTTTATCGTTTCATATTTTCTCTAAATACTCTCAAAGCGTTTTTATAGCAGATTTTCTCAATTTGACTGTCGGTAAATCCAGCAAAATGCAAGGCTTCGGGAAGTTTAGGATAAAGCGAGCAATCGTTTAACTCAAATTCAGGTTTTAAGCCGTCTAAATCACCACCTAAGGCAATATGGTCTACACCTATTAAATTGGTTATGTATTTAACGTGTTTTACAACGTTTTCACACGTATTTTTACCTGCTTGTTTGTCATTATTTAAAAAAGAAGGAGCAAAATTCATGCCAGTTACCCCGCCGTTGTCAGCAAGTTTATATAACATATCGTCGGTTAAATTTCTCACGTGAGAACAAACCGAGCGGGCGTTAGAATGTGAACACATTATAGGTTTAGTAGAAGTTTTGATTGCATCGTAAAACCCTTTGTCAGATGAGTGCGACATATCAACGACTATTCCTAGATTATTCATTTCCCTCACAAGTTCAAAACCAAACTCAGTAAGCCCGTTTTGAGTGTCAGGAGTAACGTAATCAGGGCGTCCGTCATCGTTATATTTTCCATAATTAGGATAGCATACTCCGTTAAAATAGTTATGATTTATGCCTATCATACGTACGCCACGATTATAAACGTAACGAAGATTATCCAAACTATTCTCTAACGTACACGCGTCTTCTAAACTCATTACAATAGAAATTTTACCCTCATGAGAGTTTAGCTCAAAATCCTCGTAACTTTTAACCAGCGAAAGTTCCGGGTTTGCCTTTATCTCGGTTTTAAGGATATCAATCATGTTTAATCCAACGTTAAACGCGTCTTTTTTATAGTAAGTATTATACACGGCAAACGTTTGAATTCCAACGTTGCCTTTTTTCATTTTATCAACGTCTACACAATAATCATTAGATTTTAGATTTTTTACTATTCCCTTTTTACCGTCTTCGTAAATTTTCCAAACTGTATCGGCGTGCAAGTCGAAGATTTTCATAATTATACCTATTAATATTTCAAAACGGCATCACAATATGCCTTTCTATTCTCATCAATCTTGTCGTAGTTATTTGTGTAACCCATACAATTATTTTTAAGCCATTGAGGCTCGTTATCATCGGCTATTATTCTGTTACATTCTTTTAATATTTGTTCTTCCGTGAATTCGCCATTAATTTTATTGAACATGTTAAATCTAATGAATGCTGGCGCTCTGTCAAGAGCTTTTGCTGTTAATAATTGTTCAAAGCCATCGCCATGAGAAAATTCTGTCGGTACGTCTTCGTAGCCTAAAAGTTCCAAGAAAGCTTTTGCAATATACTTGTGGCCTTTTTCCGAGTAGTGAATGCCGTCATCATTAAATAACCCGTCTTCTTCTAACATATATTTGTACGTTTTTTCATGCATATCAAAGAAAAGTATATTTTCTTGTTTTGCAAGTTCTTTTAGGAAATCTCTATAACCTTGTAACGCTACGTTTATATTTTCAAAAGTTTGTCTCTTATAAAACCACGGACCTAAAAGTTGAGCTTTTTCTTTGTTGTCGCCAAGTGTAGGAATATCGGGTTTTTCTTCTAACATTTGGTCTACTGCGTAACCTGACATAAGTATGGGTTTAACGCCCCTTTCCTTGCAGTATTTTACAAATCGTTTAATAGCGTTTTTATGGCTTTGGTTACGTTTTTCACGTTCAGCTATAATTTCTGACGTTAATTTTTTATATTTATCGTAAAGCCATATACCTAAATCATTGACACCGAAACAAATTACACAGTAATCGGGTTTTATAGAAAAAACTTCGTCTTCCATAAGACAGTCTATCATATCTGCCCTATTCCCGCCTATTCCACGGTTAAATAAATAACAACGGTCTTTTTTTCCTACCATATAAGAGCTTGCATTATTTATATATCTACCGTCCGACATAATACTGTCGCCTAAAAGCGCTATCTTCTTGTTTTTAAATTCTTTATTAAACATCTTATCTCTCTTTAATATTTTAACGTAAGTTCTACGACTTTATCTCTTAACATAAATCTGTTATTGAAATTTTCTAGGTAGTTTCGTGCATGTTCTTTTAGCCAGTCGGGCTGAGCCACGTCGTCTAATATCTTTTGCGCTTCGTTTCTTATATCTTCGTCAGAAAAATCGCCAAAAACTTTATTAAACATATTATTTCTTAAAAACCTTGCACTTCTTTCTTTGGTTTCTACCTTTTTAATTTCGTCGTTTTGTTCGTCTTTGTCAAATTCAGCAGGCACGTTTTCATAACCAAAGTTTTCTAAAATTGCTTTTGCAACTAATTTGTTACCTTTTTCCGTTATATGAATCCCGTCAGAAGCATATATACCCTCGGTACAGTTTATCATGTGTTGATAAATTTTAGAATAGGTTTCAAAATACGGAACTCCTTCGTCTTCTGCTAATTTTTTTAAGAAAGCATTATATATTTCAAGTTTATCGTTGATATTCTTAAAAGTTTTTCTCTTATAAAACCAAGGACCTAAAAGTTGAGCCTTTTCTTTGTTGTCGCCAAGCGTAGGTATATCGGGTTTTTCTTCTAACATTTGGTCTACTGGATTGATTGACATGGGGATAGGAATAATACCGTTTTCTTTACATTTTTTAACGATATATCTCGCGCCGTTATAAAAATTGTCGTCTCTAATTTTACGCGCTTTTAACGTTTCATCGTCAATTTCTCTAAAACTGTCGTAAAGCCAAATAGCCATATCGTTTACACCGTAAGAAAATATACAATAATCGGGTTTTAGGTCGATAATGTCTTCTTGTATAACGTCAAACGCCATATCCATACGGTTTCCGCCCGTGCCACGGTTAAAGACGTAACAACGGTTCTCTTTATCATGCATATAGGAACGTAAATTGTATACGTATAAGCCGTTAGACAAGTTACTTGCACCTAAAAAACAAATCTTTTTATCAATGAATTCCGATTTCATTTTGAATCCCCTTTACACTAACTGGTCAATTACGTTGTCAATATTTATAAGTTTTTCTAACAAATTATTTTGAACGTAAAAATAATGATTTGACGTTTCAAATGCAACTTTGCTGTCTTGACCTGCATATTTTATCGCCTGAACGGTAAGCTTGCGCATTTTCTTTAACAACGTCAAAATCTCGTCTTTATTTTCCTTAACGTTGCGTTTAAGGTATGAATATTCGGTATGATATAGGTCGTATGTAAAATGCAATAGCGAGACTTTGGTGTATAGAAGTAATTCCCGTATTTTTTGGTTTTTATTTTCTATACTCTCAATAATTTTTACCGACTTAGACATAAGTTTTACGAGCTTTTTCATTTGTTTAACGTAGACGTCGTACCCATAAGGTCCAACCCAATGCTCGTAATCGTCAAAAGAATAGCATACCATACACGACTCTTTTTCTTCTCTTTCTAAACTTATTAAGTTAGCGGGACCTAAATTCTTGGGCGAATAGTATAGCCCGTCTATTGAGAAAGGATATTCTTTGAAGCCTTTACAATACAATTCTACCGCCTGTTTGACAGTTTCGGCGTTATCGCCGTAATAATCTTTATACCAGTCGTCAAAGCTTACTCCGTTAGATAAAGCATTAACGAGGTCTAATGACGGAGAAGGATAACCGCCTAATGTCCATGACAGCATATAGTCGGTTACGCCGTGTGATTTAAGATTATCTACGTGTTCTTTTATTAGGTCGTAAGCAGGAATATAAGGAACGCAAGAACATTCCCAACTATTACCCGTTTGTGTTTTTGCTAAAACCCTTAATCCGTTATCGTGAGCGTATTTAAATGTTTTTATTGACAACTTGCTAGGACCGGGATTAGAGATAGAATAGTCGATGATTTTGCTTTTTATGCCACCCTTTTTTATAGAAAGCTGGTATTCACTTGGAACTACAATAGAAACGTCTTTATCAAGTAAACTTATTGCCGTTTTTACTTGTTCGTCAGTCCATCCCATAAAGTCCGACCAACCCCAAACGTAAGCAAGCAGTTCGGCTTTTGTGCCACTATCTCTTAGTGCTTTTGCCATCACGTTATTAACCTTACTTACTGAAACTTCGGCGGGAATATTTTTACATATTTCACAGTTGGTATCAGGTTTGTAGTTACAATGCGTTAAATTTTCCGACATAGTAATAGTTAGAAGACCACCGAGATTACCTATTGTTTTTGCCAAATCTTTTACTGCTTTATATAGATAATCTTGAACTTCTTTTTGTTCAAAACAAAAACCTGAGTAACCGTCTTCAATTCTGCCCTTTAAATGTGGAAATTTTTTAAAATCGTCTATGGGTAACGAGCGCGGTTCGTTTACGTAAAGATATACTTTTATACCGAACTTTTCTGCCCTATCAGTTAAGTCTTTGAGATTTTTACGGCGTTTTTCATACCCCTTGGAAAGTTCAGGCTTAAAAGGATAATACGAAAGTTTAGAAAGTATTCCGTGAACGTATATAGCGTTTACACCGTTTTGAGCGTATAGACATAGTTGTTCATCAGACATATATTCTTTGCTATCTCCTAAAAAAACGTCTCCGCACGGGGTAATAAAGCCGTGTATAAGTTTTATGCCGTTAGAAGATTTATTGTTATTTTCAATTTGTAAATCGTTGAAAAAGCCAAAATATTTGTAGTCGTTTAACGAATTTTTTCTTACCGTTTTTGCAATCCTATCTGTTTTTGCAATTTGTTCATCAGATAAAGAATAATAATACACCGACTCGCAATCAGGTTTAGTAAGACCCAACTTATACCATAAAAAATCTTCTTCCTTTATAATAAACTCGAATTTTTCTTCGGAAAATCCAAGCAACTCTCTTATTTGATTATAGCTTAATAAAAACCAGTTGTTTCTGATTATAGATATATAACCGTTGTTTAAAAAGTTTTCGTCAAATTTGATTTTTTTCAAACCAAGTCTTGACGCTTCTTTTCTTATAGTTTTTGCATCGGTTAAAAGTACTTTTGCAAGTTTCCTAACAGAAATAAGCCCGTAGTTTCTAAAAATTACCGCTTGCCATTTAGTAGGAAAATTATTATCTTGAAGTTTTATTTGTTTTATCTCAGGTAGCATTGTTTCTCTCCTTTTAGTAGTGTAAAAAATATCAAGAATTTTCTAAGTGTATTATATCATAGTAAAAAATGCTTATCAATAGAAAAAAGAAAAAATTCGGACAATAATCCGAATTTTTTATATGCTTTTATATTCCATTTTGATCTCAAATATATAAATTACTCTAACCACTATTTTATAAACTTTATATTAAGAGCGTTTTGTTGCAACTTATAAATTATCTTTTTTCAACTAACACTTTCTTTAAGCGAGCAAATCTAGGAAGTCCGTCTTCTTTAATCATTTGAGTTTCACCTTGGATAAGCGGTAAAGCATATTTTACGAACTCGTCTGAAATACCCGTACCATCGTTGATAATCCATTCTACCGGAACAGTCTTTTCAGTGTTTGCTGCAAGTTCTAAGGGAAGAAGTTTGTACTCGCAAACGTATTCGTCCCCGTCTTTTCTGGAATAACAAACCATTTTATCGGTTTCACCGTTTACTGCCGCTTTAACTGCTTCTCTACCAGCTATAAAAGTTTCTTCTATATCGGTTTGGCTAGCCGAATGCGCTGCACATCTTTGCATAAGCGAAAGCTCGATTGCGCGAGTTTTAATACCCGTCTTTTCTTTAATAATACTTGCGAGAGTAGACGCTACTCCACCGAGTTGAGCATGACCGAAACTGTCTTTTGCAGTTTCAGAACCTAATGCTTCTACGATAAGTTTACCGTTTTTATCGTGAATACCTTCCGACAAGCAAACAATACATTTATTATTGTTTTTCTTTAAGACACATTTTACGTCTTCGACAAATTTGTCTACGTCGAAAGCAACTTCGGGTAAGTAAATTAAATCAGCGCCAAGACCTTTATAATTAGCAAGTTGAGCCGAAGCGGTTAACCAACCAGCGTTTCTTCCCATTGCTTCAATAATACAAATCATACCCGTATCGTAAACTTTTGCGTCTAAGTTGATTTCCATAATAGTGGTAGCGATAAACTTAGCAGCCGAAGCAAAACCCGGACAGTGGTCAGTACCAAACAAGTCGTTATCTATCGTCTTGGGGACACCGATAACATTGATATCATAACCCGATTTTGCCATATACTTGCTGATTTTGTTACAAGTATCCATTGAGTCGTTACCACCGTTATAAAAGAAATATCTCACGTCATATTTTTTGAATACTTCTAAAAGTCTTTTATAGTCCGTATCGTCAACAGAAGCATCTTTTAATTTATATCTTACCGAGCCCATTGCCGAAGATGGAGTGTATTTTAATAATTCTAATTCCTTTCTGTCTTCTTTACCGATATCGTACATTTCTTCATTAAGAATGCCTCTGATACCGTGCGCCGCACCGTAAACTGCGGTAACGTTTTCAGAATCTAGACCTTCCAAAAACACACCTGCCGCGCTCGCGTTAATAACCGAAGTAGGTCCACCTGATTGAGCAAAAACTAATGCTCCTTTTAATCCTTTCATAATTTGTATCTCCTGTAAATTATTTTCCTAAAATTTTTGCCGCCGTCAAAAGTTCTTCGTTAAAGGTTTTTGGGGTTGCAAATGCTTCTTCAAAAGGTATGCCTATAATCTTATTACCCCTAATTCCTATTGCACTTGAAACAGAATTTTCGTCGTTTAGCATTTCTACGGCTTTAACTGCAAATCTCGTCGCTAAAATTCTGTCTGCCATTGTTGGCGAACCACCCCTTTGAACGTGTCCTAAGTGGGTAATTTTAATGTCTACGTGAGCATGCTCGTTAAGATATGCAACTATTTCGTCACGATTACCTGCACCTTCGGCTAAAACTATCATGTTAGAGGTTTTACCTCTTAGTTTGCTCTTTCTTAAATTTTTAGCAATCTCTTCTAAATCAAAAGTTTTTTCTGGAATAAGAATATATTCAGCACCACCCGCTATACCCGCGTACAAAGCGATATCGCCACAATGACGTCCCATAACCTCAACCAAAGAAACGCGGTCGTGCGATTGCATAGTATCTCTTAAATTGTTGATAGCGGTAAGGACTGTGTTTACAGCAGTATCAAAACCCAAGGTGTAATCGGTGTAAGCAAGGTCGTTATCAATAGTACCGGGAATACCCATACATTTAATACCGAAGTTATCCGAAATATCCTTCGCGCCCCTAAACGAGCCGTCGCCACCTATGACGATTAACCCTTCAATACCGTATGCTTCTAAGGTTTCCGCCGCCTTTTTCTGACCTTCTATGGTAACGAATTCAGGGCATCTGGCAGTTTTTAAAAAGGTACCGCCACGCTGAATCATGTCAGATACAGAACGGTTTTCAAGTTCTCTTAACTGACCTTTGATAAGACCGTCCCAACCACGTTCAATACCGAAAACCTGCATCCCCATATAACGCGCAGTTCTAACTGCCGCACGAAGTGTCGCGTTCATACCTGGCGCATCGCCACCACTAGTTAAAATACCTATTTTTTGCATACTTATTCGTCTTCCTTTGAGTTTAATAAAGTATTATGATAATTCTATCATAAACGTCATTTTTTTACCACTGATTTAACCGCTTGTTTTAATTTTTTTTGAAAAAAATTATCTGGTCTTCGGCTAAACAGTTTTTAAGTTCACTTATAAGCCCTTCACACTTTCTTACACTGACGTTAGCGTTATATTTTTTACCGTTTATTGCTACTATTACCGAGATATCACCCGGATAGCTTTCACAAATATCTAAAACGTTGTCAAGAGTTTGTTTGCTGTCGTCGGGAAGTATTAAACCTAAATACTCTTTTTGAATATCAACTTGTTCTTTTTGCTTAATTTCGAGCCTTTCTATATTGTCAGCGATAATTTGAACTACGCCATCTTTGGTTTGCAATTTACCCGTAATTTTTACTACGTCTTCGCAATCTAGCACTTCACGTACCCTGTCGTAAATTTTCGGAAAAACTATTACTTCTATTTGACCGTACAAATCTTCCACCGTTACGAAAGACATTGTCGATCCACTCTTTGTTGAAAGGTTCTTGCTCTCGGTAATTATACCGCCCATGGTAACCGTTTCCCCTTCGGTGATTTCGGTGAAAATCCTATTTGTAGTAAGCGTACCGTCATCTTCTTCGTCGGTTGTAACTTCTTCATACACGTTGAGTTTTTGTGTGGTAAACGTAAATTTATCGAAGTAGTCTTTATAATCGGCAAGCGGGTTTCCCGTAAGATAAATACCGCATACTTCCTTTTCCTTCATAAACTTTTCTTTTGAGTTAAATTCTGGAAGGTCAGGATATTCGATTTTTAATGCGTCGTCTTCTTTTAAAACGGTATCAAACATAGAAATTTGCGCTGAATTTTTATGCTTTTCTTGTTCTAATACTCTATCTAAAAATTCAGAATATACTGCAAGAAGTTGTGTGCGAGGACGGTTAAAACAGTCAAACGCGCCTGCTAAAATTAAATTTTCTAGCATGCGTTTATTAAGGCTAAGTTTAGCGCATCTGTTAATAAAGTCTTCAAACGACGTAAACTTACCGTTTTGTTCTCTTTCGTCGATTATGCTTTGAATAACACCTAAACCGATATTTTTAATTGCACCCATACCGTAACGAATAGTTTTATTTTTTACGGTAAATAATGCGTGCGACTCGTTTATGTCGGGTGGTAGCACGGGTATGCCTTCACTCTTTGCGTACGTTGTATACTGCTTTATGTCGGTAATGTTAGTTATACGGTTGTTTAAAAAAGACGTTATAAACTCGGGCAAATAATATGCTTTTAAATATGCCGTTTGATAAGTTACTACCGAATATGCTGCGGCGTGTGATTTGTTGAAAGCGTACTTTGCAAAGTCTTTCATCTCAGACCAAATCTTTTTAGCTACGTCTTCCGGTACACCACGTTTCAAACAACCGTCTATTCCCTTAATTACTTTGCCTTTTTCGTCCACAGATTCCGGTCTGCCGTTAATAAAGATTGCTTCTTCGCGAATCATATCTTCAACTTTCTTTTTACCCATCATACGACGAACCATATCAGCTTGTCCTAGCGTATAACCAGCGAGGTCTTGAACTATTCTCATAACTTGTTCTTGGTACACTATACAGCCGTAAGTTTGTTCGAGTATAGGTTTTAATAAGGGGTGCAAAAATTTTACTTTATGCGGATTGTGTTTATTTTCAACGAACCTCGGTATAGAATCCATAGGTCCAGGGCGGTATAACGATACCGCCGCTATAATATCTTCTAAACAAGTCGGTTTCAATTCTTTTAGAAACCTTTTAAAACCACCCGATTCAAGTTGGAATATAGCGTCGGTGTTACCACTTGAAATAAGTTCGTAAACTTTGGGGTCGTCGTATTTACTGTTAGAAAAATCTATCTCTACGCCATAGTTTTCTTTTACGTATTCAATACAGTTTTTGATATCGGACAAGTTTCTTAAACCTAGGAAGTCCATTTTAAGAAATCCTAAGTGTTCAAGTTCTACGCCAGTAAACTGGCTGGTTATATCTTCTCCGTTTCTGCTTAACGGCATATGCTTATCTAAAACGTCGTGTCCGATTATTACTCCGCATGCGTGCGTACTGCTTTGTCTGGGATTATCTTCTAAACGCATAGCGATATCTACAACCTTTTGAATTTCGGGGTCGCTTTGATACATTTCCAAAAGTTCTGGAACAGCAAAATGCTGAGAAGTTAAGCCGTCTTTCTCTTCTTTTTTATTAGGTGTGTAAAACCCGAAAACTTTTTGCAAAATATTAGGTCTTTTAATTTCGATTTCCTTACCAAACCTAGTGATTTTGCTCGGTATAGACTTAGTAATTTTATCGCAAGTAGCGTAAGAAACGTCAAGCGCGCGCCCAACGTCTTTTATAGCGTTTTTAGCAGCCATCGTACCAAAAGTAACAATTTTGCATACTCTGTTTTCGCCGTATTTATTGCGAACGTATTCTATAACTTCTTGACGGCGACAATCCTCAAAGTCAACGTCAAAGTCGGGCGCTGAAACACGTTCAGCGTTTAAGAAACGTTCAAAGTATAAGTCGTATTTTAAGGGGTCGATGTCGGTTATACCTATAAGATATGCGACGACCGAACCTGCACCACTGCCACGTCCGGGACCAACCGAAATACCCATTTGTCTTGCGGCGTTTATATAGTCCCAAACAATAAGGAAGTATTCGATAAAGCCTTGTTTTTCTATAACAGCAAGTTCGCTTTCTATCCTTTCGCGAATCTTGTCGGTATATTCTCCGTATCTTCTTTTTACGCCTTCGTCTAAAAGTTTACGCATATAAACAATAGGCTCGTCACCGTTTTCGGGAACGTATCTCGGGAACATATATTTCCCGTAAGAAAATTCAAAATTACATTTATCGACGATTTCTAGTGTGTTAGTTAAAGCTTCTTGGTCTTCGGGAAAAAGTTCTAGCATTTCTTCGTAACTCTTTAAGTAATAATCGTCCGAATTGAATTTCATTCGTGTTTCGTCCGAAAACTTTCTGCCCGTTTGAACGCATAATAAAACGTCGTGCGGTAACGCGTCCTTTTTATCGACGTAATGAACGTCGTTAGTTGCAACTAGTTTTATACCGTACTTTTTTGAATATTTTCTTAAATGTTGATTTACTTCAAATTCTTCTTTTAAACCGTGATTTTGAATTTCTA
>JAZRGZ010000054.1:0-12460 GCA_045644505.1 Christensenellaceae bacterium
ATAAACGTTTCGCCTGAAAATGTGAAAATTATTCCTATTTCTTAAAAAATACTATGCAAAATAAATATTTTGTGGTACAATAACAATATAAAATTGTTATCAGAGGATATTTATGGCACGTATCAAAAAAGTTACGAGAAATAAACACGAAGGTAAAATTATATACGGTGACGGTATAGTAGACGGTATTGTGTATCTTGCTGTTGCAGAAATTCCTAAAACTGAATTATACACCTTAAAACAACACGCTAAAAACCGTTCTAAATCAATTGACGTTACTTTTTCTAAGGACGGTGTACACGTCGAAGTTACCGTAAAAGTTCACTATTCACAAGCAGTTTCTGATATGGCGTTTAAGATTCAAGAAATTATACGTCATAACGTTGAAGCAATGACCGATTATCATATTGCTAGCGTTAACGTTATCGTTAAAGGTGTTTTGTTCGATGAAAAGAATTCATGCGAACCCCCTAAAACTACCGACGCCGTTAAAGAGAAAACCGAAGAAGTAAAAGTTGATTCGCAAGGTAAATAGAATACTTATGAGAAGTTTAGCAAGAGAATGTGTTTTTAAATACTTATTTTCAAGGCTCTTCAATCCGAGTGATGAAGGGCTTTTTGATGTTTTAATAAAAGACCTTAATCAAAATGACAAAATGTTTGCAAAATCTTTGTTAACTTACGTGCTTGATAATCAAGAAAAATATTTAAGTGTAATAGGTGAGTTGGCGCAAGGATATTCTATTGACAGAATACATAATACTGACAAATGTGTACTGTTACTTGGTTTAGCAGAATTAGATAATTTTAAACAAACCGATATTCCAGTTGTTATAGATGAAGCGGTAAAACTAGCATCGACCTTTTGTTCGGAAAGAAGTACTGATTTCATCAACGGAATTTTAGCAGAATACGTTAAAAGGGGATAATATGGCCACTATTATTGACGGAAAGGCAATTTCTTTAAAAGTAAAAGACCAACTAAAAGAAAAAATACAAAAATTTAATCTTGAAAAAGGCAGACAAATAACTCTTGCCGTTGTTCTTGTTGGTGAAAACCCTGCGTCTCAGGTCTACGTTAAGAATAAAATATCGGCTTGTGAATACGTAGGAATTAAATCGCTATCATTTAATCTTCCTGAAAATTCCTCTGAGAAACAAGTAATAGAGTGTGTAAATAATTTAGCAAACGATAAAGCTGTCGATGGTATTTTGGTTCAGTTACCGTTACCAAAACACATAGATGAGGATAAAATTCTCAGTTGTATTCCTACTGAAAAAGACGTGGATGGTTTTAAGGCTGAAAATATAGGTAATTTAGCTATGAATTTGCCTTGTACGGTTGCTTGTACTCCTTTTGGTGTTATAAGAATGTTAAAGGAATACGGTGTGCAAATGAAAGGCAAAAACGCCGTAGTTATAGGAAGAAGTAATATTGTTGGTAAACCTGCAAGTATGCTTCTATTAAACGAAGATTGCACTGTCACTGTTTGTCATAGTAAAACTGATAATTTAAGACAAAAATGCTTACAGGCTGATATAATTGTTGCAGCAATAGGTAAACCCAAATTTGTGACGTCAGACATGGTAAAAGACGGCGCAGTAGTTATAGACGTCGGTATCAATAGAACGGAAAACGGGCTAGTTGGTGACGTTGATTTTGAAAACGTAAAACAAAAAGCTTCTATGATTACACCAGTTCCCGGTGGTGTAGGTCCTATGACTATTGCTATGCTTATGGAAAATACTTATAACTGTGCAGTAAGGAGAAAATAGTTGAATTTCGACACTATATTCAGCGGTTATATTGAGCGCTTTAATACAACACTAACCAAATATTTACAGTCAATAAAAAGTGACGTTCCGTCATCTTTGTTTAATGCCATAGAATATTCGTTATTTCCTGGTGGCAAACGAGTTAGACCTGTTTTGTGTTATGCTGTTGCTGATATGCTTGGGGTAGAACTTAAAGAAGTAGATTTTTATGCTATGGCAGTTGAAATGATACATTCATATTCACTTGTTCACGATGATTTGCCGTGTATGGACGACGACGATTATCGTCGGGGTAAGTATTCTACCCATAAACAATTCGGCGAATGTACGGCGGTTTTAACAGGTGATGCGTTGCTTAACTTGTCTATTGAAACTGCTTTAAATAAGAAACATCTTTTAAATAACGATATTTCTGCGTTAAAAATTTTATACGATTGTTCGGGCATAAACGGTATGATTAAAGGTCAAGTTTTAGACATTGAAAATCAGTCAAACAACACAGCTTCCGAGCAAATAATGCAATATATTTCAATTAATAAAACATCTAAACTAATCGTTGCTCCTATACTAATTTCGTCGCTTATGGCAGATGGAAAACACTATAAACAACTAACCGAATATGGGACTTTGCTAGGGCTTTTATTCCAAATAACAGATGACGTATTAGATGTTGAAAGCTCTTTTGAAAGTTTAGGAAAAACTCCTAATAAGGATGAAAAATTAGATAAAACTTCTGCTATTAAAGTTTACGGTTTAGATGGTGCAAAGGAAAAGGCCTTTTTATTGTATTCAAGATGCAACGAAATACTTGCAACCATCCCCAATTCTGAGTTTTTAATCCATTTAACAAATAAAATTTATAAAAGGAAATCATAAAAACACAAGCAATTGTGTTTTTTTATTACTATGAGAATTGACGTTTATTTACAACTTAAAGGATATTTTGATTCGAGGAATAAAGCGTCTGAGGCTATTAAGCGCGGTGAAATAAGGTTGGACGGCAAAGTTATATTAAAGCCTTCGTTTGAATTAGACGAAAACAGCAGTTATAACCTAGAATATACTTATTTTGATAAATTTGTATCTGTTGGAGGATATAAACTTAAAAAAGCCTTAGAAGATTTTAACCTGAACTTGCACAACTTAACAGTTTGTGATATCGGTGCAAGCACGGGTGGATTTACAGACTGCGCTTTACAAAATGGGGCGCAAAAAGTCTATGCTGTCGATTTAAATGATACTCTTTTACATCATTCGTTAAAAAGCAATTGTAAAGTTAAGACAATAGTAAAGAACGCAAAAGATTTGACCTTAAAAGATTTTAATGATGAAATTGACGTGATATGTGCAGATTTAAGTTTTATATCGGCAACACAAGTCATGCACGTATTTTATAATATTTCAAAAAATAACGGTATAGTCATACTGCTAATTAAACCGCAATTTGAAATGAAAAAACACATAAAACTTAAAAACGGCATAATTAAAGACCAAAAGTTAAGAGTTAAAGCTTGTAAAGAGGTTTACGACAGTGCAAAACAAGTTGGTTTTAGGGTTAAGGCAATTACAACTGCGCCAATTACCGATAACAAAAACGTAGAGTTTCTTATGTTATTAGAAAAAAATTGTTTAAAATCTGAAAGTTTTGAAAATTTATTCATAAATTAGTGAATAATTATTGATATTTAATGAATAATATGCTATTCTATACAAAGGTGAATTATGAAAGTATTAGTATATGCAAACAAAGAAAAAGACAAAAATCAAGAATGGATAAAAAATTTGTTCAAAATTTTGGACAGTAAAAATGTAAATTATTCCGAAATTACTCTTGAAAATTTATTTGAAAATCATAGTGCCGACGCTTTATTTGTTTTAGGTGGTGATGGTACAATTTTAGCTCTTAATGAATTTTCTATAAGAAATAATATTCCCATTATAGGTATAAATGCTGGAAAGCTTGGCTTTTTAACTGAATTTGAAAAATATGAAACAGAAGAAGCTGTAAATTTATTAGTAGAAGGTTTGTTAGTTGAAGATAAGCGTTCTACTATGCAAATTTGTTTTAATGGTAAAGTTTGTACAGCATTAAATGACGTTGTAATTCAAAGAATTTTTTCTGAGGACCATAACAACGTAGTTGGGGTTGAGGTAACGGTTGATGCTAGCGCTGTTGAAAATATTTTAGGTGACGGTGTGATAGTTTGTACTCCAACAGGTTCAACAGCATATTCCTTATCTGCTGGCGGTGCTATTTTAGCACCGGGAATCAACGCCTTTTCTATAACTCCTATATCGGCTCACTCGTTAAGCCATAGACCTATTATCTTTTCAGCAGACCAAATTTGTTCTGTTTCGTTAAAATTAGGTGAACAAGCATCAGTTTTTTATGACGGAAAGTTTTTAGGTTACTTAAAGCTTGGCGACGAAATAACTATAAAGAAAAATGACGTTAAAACATGCTTTTTAAGAAAAGCTGAAACTAATTTTTTTAAGATTTTAAGAAATAAAATGGCAGGAGAAAATGCTGGGGGTAAAAATGATTAAAAATGAACGACTTGAAAAAATCAAGTCATTAATATCTGAATACGAGATTTCCACGCAAGAGGAACTCACTGAAATGCTAAATAGAGCAGGATATAACGTTTCACAAGCAACCGTATCAAGAGATATAAATAAACTTAATCTAGTTAAATCCGAAGGTCTGCAAAAAAAATCCAAATACGTTTTAGGTGGAGCAGAAAAATCCAAAGTTTCAGATAAAATCATCGATTTATTCAAGCAAATTACTCTATCTATTGCGTCAGTAAATAACCTTATAGTAATTAAAACGCTTAACGGTAACGGTAATTCGGCAGGTATGGCAATTGATAAGATGAATTTTTCTGAGGTTTTAGGTACTATTGCGGGCGACGATACTCTTCTTGTTGTAACTAAGTCAGATGCAGATGCTAATTTTATTGTTAAAAGTTTAAGGATGCTTTAATGCTTAGTAAACTTATTATTAAAAACGTTGCTCTTATAGACAGCGTAGAAATTGATTTTACCAAAGGGTTAAACGTTTTATCAGGTGAAACAGGTTCAGGCAAGTCGGTCATTATTGAATCGCTTAACTTTGTTTTAGGCGCAAAAGCCGATAAATCGTTGATTAGGTCTGGGGAAACTGAGTGTTTTGTTTCCGCAGAATTTTTTGTTGCCCAAAATGAAAGGATAAAAGATTTATTTGATTATTTTGAATTTGACCAAGAAGATTATATAATTATTTCTAGAAAATATACCTTAGACGGAAAAAATAGCATAAAACTTAACGGTAATACAATGACAGCTGGAATGTTAAAGAAATTTACTTCTATGCTCGTCGACGTCCATGGTCAAAGTGAACATTTTGAGCTTTTGTCTAACAATAAACAACTTGAATTAATAGACAGATTTGGTGGTAGTCCTGTTTTAACGCTAAAAAATCAATTGAAGAACCTTTTTAACGAATATAAAAAAGTTATTGAACAACTCGAATTACTTGGTGGCGATGAAAACCAAAGATTAATTAGGCTAGATATTCTTAAATATCAAATTAATGAGATTGAACAAGCTGAATTAAAAGAAGGAGAAGAAGCCGAGCTACTTAGTTTAAGAAAAAAATTATTATCGCAAGAAAAAATTCTCACGGCATTAAAATCGTTAAAAGACGGCGTTAATGCAGAAGGTGGAATTGATGATATTTTGTCTAACAGTTCTAAGCTATTGTATCAGATTGCCAGTATTGGTGAGGAATATTTAGATATTTACAACAGAATTGAAAACGTTTACTCTGAAATATCAGATATAGTTGATACTTCTAGCGGTTTAATTGACCAGTTAGATTTTTCTGAATACAATCCTGACTATATAGAAACTAGGTTAGACGTCATAAAGAATATAAAGAAAAAATACGGCGTTAATTATGACGAAATTATTAAATTTTTAGACGATGCAAAAAACGAAGTAGAAAAACTTGAAAATTTTAATCTTCTGTCAGGGGACTTGCTAATACAAAAAGCAAAATTAGAAGATAATATATATAAACTATATATGGAATTGTCAAATTTGCGCAAAACTACGTCAGACCTTTTATGTAAAAACGTTTTAATTGAGTTAAAAGAACTTGGTATGACTGACTCAATATTTAACGTTAAATTTGAGGAATTACCAGAACAAAACGATTGCAGTTACACAAGCGCAAATGGTATAGACAAAATTGAGTTCTTATTTTCAGCAAACAGTGGCGAACCTGTTAAACCTATGTCGTCGATCATAAGCGGTGGAGAAATGAGTAGATTTATGCTTGCCATAAAAACTCAAACAACTCATTTTAACAACGTTTCAACATTCCTTTTTGATGAAATTGATACAGGTATCAGTGGCAACGTTGCAAAAGTAGTTTCACAAAAATTTGCTAAGATTTCAAAATATACTCAAATTATTGCAATAACTCATTTACCGCAAATTTCTGCCATGGCAGACAATAATCTTCTTATTGAAAAAACTAAAAATAACGGTAGGAATTATACAAAAGTTAAAATTCTTGATGAAAAAGATAAAATTAAAGAAATTTGCAGACTTACTGGTGGGGACTTTAATGATGAAGTTTCATCTAAACACGCTGAAAACGTCATTAAATGGGCAAATGACTACAAAGATTCTATAAATTAAAATTAGGGGTCGAAATTATCGACCCTTTTTACATAAAAAAAATAATTCTTCGCATTATATAAATGGTAAATGTTTATGAAAAGAAGAATTTTATGCGTTTTTTTATTGATATTAACTCTTTTTAATTTATTTTCAATTCAAACTGCATATGCGGAAGAACAATTGTATCTTGGTGGCATGCCAGCAGGTTTTTCTATTGAAACAAGAGGAGCATCTGTTGTAGGATTGTCTGACGTCGTAACCGAAGATGGTATAAAATCTCCATCCAAAAAGGCTGGAATTCAAATAGGCGACGTATTGATGTCAATTGATAATTGTGAAATTAACAATGCGTCTGAACTTGCTGAAAATATAGCAGATGGTAAAGAAAAATTATTTACTGTTAAACGTAAAAGTGATTTAATAGTTTTAACGGTTAAACCTGAAAAAGACGTAAGTGGTTTATATAAAATTGGCGTTTTAATTAGAGAAAATATCAATGGTATCGGTACGATAACTTACATCAAAGGAAATAAGTTTGCTTCTCTTGGTCATCCGATAGTAGATGAAAATGGTTGTCAAATGGAAATTGTTTCCGGTAATTTATTTAAATGCAATATAACTGGCTGTGTAAAGGGTGAACGTGGAAAACCAGGTGAATTGAGAGGAGTGTTTGTAAAAAGTAAAAGTATAGGTAGTTTTATAAAAAATACCGATTGTGGGGTTTTCGGAGAAATTGATACAAAAGAAATAAATGCAAAAAATCTCATCTCTATTGAAAGAGGACAAGCAAAAATGGGCGATGCTACAATTTTTTCAACCGTATGTGGTGAAACACCCAAAGAATATTCTATATCTATAATTAAGGTTGATGAAAATTTAGGCACTAAAAATTTTGTAATTAAAATAACAGATAAAAGTTTGTTAGATATAACTAACGGCATAGTGCAAGGGATGAGCGGTAGTCCTATTATACAAAACGGAAAGTTGGTCGGTGCTGTAACTCACGTATTTACAAACGACCCAAGTCGTGGTTTTGGTGTTAGTATAGACAATATGTTTAGTAAATAAATTCAAATGAATTAATATGTAATTATGTCTGTCATAATGAATATTTAGTAAAAAAATACAGAAAATATTTGTACGGAGGAACGTATGAAAAACAAGTTTTCTGTATTTTTTATTTTTTTAATTTTTATAACGACGATTTTGACTCTTTCAGGATTTACCAAATCAAAAGTAATAGCCGAAGAAACTTTTAAAAGCAAAGCGGTATACCTATGTGACGCTGAAAGTGGGACTGAAATGATTAAGTCAAATGAAACAAAACGATATCCAATTGCAAGCATGTGTAAAATTATGACTTTACTTGTTACTTTTGATGAAGTCGACAACAAAAATTTAGATTTAAATGAAAATATTATTGTGAGTAAAAATGCTTCTGGAATGGGTGGTTCACAAGTATTTTTAGAAGAAAACGGTGTGTATAAAGTGTCGGATTTGATAAAGAGCATAACTGTCGCATCTGCTAACGACGCGTGCGTTGCAATAGCAGAAAGAATTAGTGGTTCTGAACAAAATTTTGTAGATAAAATGAATGCTAAGGCAACTGAAATCGGCATGGAAAATACTTATTTTGTTAATTGTACCGGTTTACCTCAATCCGGTCAATACTCTTGCGCAAAAGACGTTGCATTGATGTTTTCAAAGTTATTAAAACACAAAGAATATTTTAAATTTTCGAATATTTGGATGGATAAAATAGAGCATAAAAACGGTAGATTTACTGAAATTTCTAATACTAATAAACTTATTCGATATTATGATGGTTGTGATGCGGGTAAAACTGGATTTACGTCGGAAGCTGGTCATTGTTTATGTGCATCTGCTGTAAGAAATAATATGAGATTAATTTCTGTTGTAATTAATTCTCCTGACAGCAAAACGCGGTTTAAGGAATGTTCGGGATTGTTTAATTACGGTTTTGATAATTACGTAAGTAAAACTATAATTGATAAAGAAAAACCGCTAGATTTGTCCGTAACTGTTTCAAATGGTAAAAAAGACTCGTTAAGTATTGTTGCGGAAAATTCAGTTAATATTTTATCAAAAAGAAATGAAGAACGAAGTTTTGAGATAAATTTTACCCCAAATTCTAGTATTAAAGCGCCTGTTATAAAAGGCGACATGGTTGGAATACTATCAATATACGAAAATGGAATAGAAATACAAAGTGTTAACGTTTTAGCTAATGAAGATATTTTAGAAAAAACTTATTTTGATTGCTTAACTGATATATTTAAAAATTGGGCGCTATTCTAGCGCCTAATTTTATACTTATTATATAGTTATATTTTATTGACTTTTAACTCTTAATTTTGTTAAAATAGTAAAAAGGTAAATAAAATGAATACAAGAGAAACACTTAAAATTAATCAATTAAACCATTTGGAAATTGCCGGTATCGATGTAACCGAACTTGCAAAAAAATATTCAACTCCGCTTTACGTTGTAGACGTAAACCACCTTGAAAATATGTGCAAGGTATATACAAACGCCTTAAATAAATATTACGGTGATGGTAAAATTTTTTATGCTTCCAAAGCTTTTTGCTGTAAAGAAATTTATAGAATAGTTAATAAGTTTGGACTTGGTTCTGATGCGGTTTCTTTTGGTGAAATGTTTACTGCAAAGCAAGTAAATAAAAATTTAAAAAACGTAATTTTACACGGAAATAACAAGACTTATGACGAGATTGAATATGCTATTAAAAATTCAATCGGGTATATTGTAATAGATTCTAACGAAGATTTAGAAATCGTAGATGAAATTTCAAAAAAATATAATATAATTCAAAACGTGTTGATAAGAGTTAATCCCGGGGTTGAGGCTCACACACACCGTTTTATTCAAACAGCCACCGTTGATTCTAAATTTGGATTCTCGATTGATAACGGCGATGCATTAGAAATCATTAGTAAAACAATTAATACTAAAAACGTAAATCTTTTGGGTTTACATTGTCATATAGGCTCGCAGATTTTTGAAGATAAAGGTTTTGTATTAGCCATAGAAAAAATGGCTGAATTTTACTCTATCGTTAAAGAACAGCTAAAATATGATTTTTCTGTCATAAACCTTGGTGGCGGAATAGGTATTTGGTATTGTGACGACGATAAAAAGATGACTTATTCAGATTATGATGCATTTGTAAAAAATATAAGCGAAACTCTGAAATCTTGCATTAAAAGATATAATTTGTCTAAATTATATCTTATATTAGAACCGGGTAGGTCAATTGTGGGCGAGGCTGGAATAACTGTTTATACCGTTGGCTCGGTTAAAACAATTAAAGACGTAAAAAATTATTTAGCAATAGATGGTGGTATGTTTGAAAACCCTAGATATGCTTTATACCAGGCAAAATACACAGCTGTGGCAATAGAAAAAATGAATCAAACACCAACTGTATGCTATTCTATTGCAGGTAAATGTTGCGAGTCAGGAGATATAATAACCGACAGTTCTTTTTTACCTGAAATGAAACGCGGTGATTTGATAGGTGTTTTATCAACAGGAGCGTATAACTACTCTATGGCAAGTAATTATAACCGCAACGTTGTTCCGCCTGTAATAGGTGTTAAGGACGGCAAGTCTTACGTGATGATTAAAGGTCAAACTGTTAAAGATATAATCAAAAACGATAAATAGAGGTTAAACGCTTAAAAGATATTTAAGCGTTTTTTCTTGCATTTTTAAATATAATATTATATAATAAAACAGTATAAATGGTGCTGATATGGTAGAAACAATATTATACTACGTTTGTATTTTTATTGCGCTTATGGTTGTGCTTCCTTTTCACGAATTCGCACATGCATATGCAGCGGTAAAAAACGGCGATTTAACCCCAAAGCTTTACGGCAGATATACTCTCAATCCGTTTGCGCATTTTGATGTCTACGGTTTGGTTTGTTTTGTTTTTGCAGGTTTTGGTTGGGCAAAACCGGTGCCTGTAAACCCCTATAATTATAAAAATTTTAAAAAAGGTTGTTTTTGGGTTTCAATAGCAGGCGTAGCAATGAATTTATTAATTGCATTTGCTGTTTTTCCATTGCATATTCTTTGCTATACGTACGTACCTTCGTTTGGATATTTTACGTACGTTTTAGTTAATTCACTATATTTTATATTTAATTTAAGCATTGCTTTTTTTGTTTTCAATCTTTTGCCGTTATATCCCTTAGACGGGTTTAGAGTGGTAGAAGTTTTATGTAATGGACGCGGTAAAATTTACGAAATTTTACGTAAATACGGTACTTATATTTTACTAGGTTTATTTGGATTAAGCATTTTATCTGATATAACCGGTGTTGTTTATATTGATATTTTAGGCTTTGTTTTAAGAAGGCTAACTGATTACGTAAGTTATCCGATAATAGCCTTTTGGGGGTTAATTTTTTAATGGCTGAATTTGAATCTGTTGTCGATTATTCAACAAAACTTGATAATTTTGAAGGTCCTTTGGACCTATTATTACATCTTATAAAAGAGGCGAAAATAGAGATAAAGGATATTTTTGTTTCGCAAGTTACAGAACAATTCTTGGCTTATATGAACGGTTTAAGTATTTTAGACGTTGATAAGGCAAGCGATTATCTTAATATGGCAGCAACGCTTCTCGAAATTAAGTCTAAATCTATTTTACCGAAAATTGAAGAATACGTAGAAGATGACCCCGAAACTGCTTTAATTCGCCAGCTTGAAGAATACAAACTTTTCAAAGAAGTAAGCGCTAAACTAAAAGACCAAGAGAACGTTGAAAGGTTTTATAAAGAACCCGACAAAAACGTTGGCGACGTTAAAATAGTATACAGCGACTTTAATCTAGACGGTTTAATCTCGGCTTTTTCTAAACTTTTAATGCGTGTAGACGACAAGAGAAAACAAGAAAACGTTTTAAAGGAAATACCCAAGGAAATTTTTACTGTAAAAGATAAGGTTGAACATATTAGAAGCGTTCTATTAGAACGAACTAGCGTAAGTTTTTTTGAAATGTTTACAAATTATTATACTAAAAGCGAACTTATAACAACCTTTCAAGCGATGCTAGAATTACTTAAAATGCAATATTTAACCGTAGAACAAAACGGCATTTTTGATGACATTACATTAACTATAAGGGAAGATAGAAATGAAGAACTCGGCGAAATTGACGAATATAATTGAATCTATTTTATTTGTTTCAGGTACTCAGGTCGCAATATCAGATATTTCCGAAAAACTTGGAGTTACCGATAAAGAAATTTTAGAAGCAGCAAAAGTGTTAAAGGAAAAATATTCCGAAGACAGCGGAGTGCAACTATTAATTTTTAATAAAAAGTTACAGTTTAGTTCAAACCCCAAATATGCTGACGAGGTGTCGTCTGTACTTAATCCCATTAAAGAAAAAGAACTATCTAAAAGCATGCTGGAAGTTGCAGCGATTATTGCTTACAAACAACCTGTGACAAGAATTGATTTGGAAGAAATTAGAGGCAACTCTGAATATGCTGTTCAAAAACTTTTAGAACTAGGTGTTATCGAGCCTGTTGGTCGTAAAGATGCTGTTGGTCGTCCAGTTATGTTTGGGACTACTGATAATTTCTTAAAACGTTTCCAAATTTCTTCGCTAGACGAATTACCTGATTATGAAGAACTTATTAACAAAATAAATCTAATTAGAGGTAACGATACTGACGAAAGCAGTTATCTTTACAAAAAGGACGTTTACGTTGAAGAAGAAGTTGCTGTTTCGACTACCGATATTAATGAAAAACAGCCTGAATTTTCCGAAAAAAAATCAGATGACGATTTTTATTTGCCCGATATAACCGAAGAAGAAGTCCCAGATTTTTTAAAAGACGAAGAAGTGGAAAAATTCTAGGCTTATAAGTTAACAAACGTATATAAACTTTATAAATGCAGATATTAAAAATAATGATTGCAGTATTTTTAATATTTGCATTTTTATTTT
>JAZRGZ010000055.1:0-13012 GCA_045644505.1 Christensenellaceae bacterium
TTATATAAATTTTTAACTTTTTTGACTTTTATGGCTTAAAAATTAATCACCGTAACCGTCGGGGTTTTGAGTTTGCCAACGCATAGCATCGCGACACATATCGTCTATTGTTTTAGTTGCTTTAAATCCCAAATACTCTTGCGCGTACGAGGGGTCAGCATAACACTCGCCAACGTCACCTGGACGACGGGGCATAATTTTATACGGTATGGGTTTACCGATTACTCTTTCAAAAGCGTGTACCATATCAAGAACAGAATATCCTTGACCAGTACCTAAGTTTACGATAAACAAACCGGGGTTTTCTTGCAATTTATCAACAGCGAGAACATGACCCTTAGACAAGTCTACTACGTGAATAAAGTCTCTTACACCAGTTCCGTCGGGAGTATCGTAGTCGTCGCCGAATATTCCGAGATATTCTCTCTTGCCTACTGCAACTTGTGTGATATAAGGACATAAGTTATTAGGAATACCTTTGGGGTCTTCACCTATTAAGCCTGAATCATGTGCGCCTACTGGGTTAAAGTATCTTAAAATTGCTATATTCCACGACTTATCCGATGCGAATAAATCCTTTAACATATATTCGATAAAGAGTTTGGTGCTTCCGTAAGGATTAGAAGTTGAAAGCGGGAAATCCTCTTTTATCGGTACGGTTTTGGGTACACCGTAAACGGTAGCCGAAGAAGAAAATACTAAGTTTTTTACGTTGTGGTCACGCATCGCAAAACACAACACTAAAAGACCTTCTATGTTATTTTCATAATATTCTAAGGGCTTTGCAACAGATTCACCTACTGCTTTTAAGCCTGCAAAGTTTATTACAGCATCAATTTTGTTCTCGGTAAAAATTTTGTCTAAAATGGCCCTGTCCCGAATATCACCTTCATAAAATTTTATCTTTTTACCGGTAATTTGTTCCACTCTATTAACCGATTCGAACTTACTGTTCATAAAATTATCTACACATACTACTTCGTGTCCTGCATTTAAGAGTTCAACAGAAGTATGCGAACCGATATAACCTGCGCCACCTGTTACTAATACTTTCATTATATTTTCTCCGTTATTTTTATTTACGGCGGTAAATTCCGACCGTTTCAAGGAATCTGTTAAATCCTTTATATCCTTCATCGTCTTTTTTGAACACTGCGGTGTTAAACAATATGTTCTTGCATACATCGTTAACCTTATCTGTTACTCGTTTTTCCGCAAGTTCTTTGGTTTCCGATAAACCGTCTTGCATAAGCTCGGCTATCATGCCTCTATGTACGTGCAAGGGGTTAGTTTTCCTAGATAACGAAACTTTGCTATACTCTGCGTTACCGCACAAAATATCGGCTATCATAGAAAGTTCTTTTTTAAGTCTTCCGGGAAGAATGAATAATCCCATCGCCTCAATTAACCCTATGCCTTCTTTTTTAATATTGTGATACTCGGGATGAGCGTGGAAAATACCGTCGGGATACTCTTCACTCGTAAGATTGTTTCTGAGTATCATGTCGATAATATATTTTTTACCATTTTTTCTTACGACAGGCGCAAGCGAGTTGTGTCTTACGTCGTCGGTATGAGCAAATATTCCACACGTTTCGTCTGAATATTCCGCCCAAGCGTTAACTATTTCTTTTGCATAGTCACCGATTTCTTTTCTGTTAGAACTTTCTAATCTAATTACGCTGTTATACCAGTCTACAATACCAACCTTAACTTTCTTATGAGTAGTACTTTTATAACCGCCGAATACCGAAAGCATCGGAGCGTTATGCATAGGCATTAAGTGCTCGCCACCTTGGAAATGTTCGTGATTTAAAATTGAACCGCCGATAATGGGTAGCGCTGCATTA
Organism: Christensenellaceae bacterium; assembly: GCA_045644505.1. Taxonomy (GTDB): domain Bacteria; phylum Bacillota; class Clostridia; order Christensenellales; family Borkfalkiaceae; genus UBA1259. Next base: position 1,851 of record JAZRGZ010000055.1, read on the forward strand.
GAACCTATCATATAATTAGGAAAGAAATCAACGAAATCTAAAAGCTTATCAATCGTATCACTTGCGATATGCATAGGAACGTGTTTTTCATTGATAGCGATTAAATGTTCGTTAAAATACGCGTAAGGCGAATACTGAACAAACCACGGCTCTCCACCCAAAGGCAAAGAAATAGTTCTAATATTTTCTCTTGCAGGATGGCTCACCGTACCTGCATAACCCTCGTTTTCTTTACACAAAAAACACGCAGGATATTTTACGTCCTTTTTAACCGTATTAGTTAAAAGCTTAGCAATTTCTTTGTTGTCTTTTTCGGGTTTTGAAAGGTTTACTGTAATTTCGAGATATTTTTTCCCGTCGTTAAACTTCCACATCAAATTTCTTGAAATAGCCGTCTTTTGAACGTAGTTGTTTTTAACTGAAAGTTTATAGAAATATTCGCAAGCTTTTTCTATGCCCTCAGTTTGACGAATTTGGTTAAATTTTTTGTTTACTTCCGACGGAACCGGTGTAAGTAATCCGAAAATATACGTGCTGAAAAGATTTTCTAAACCTTCTTGAATAAGATTATTTTCTCTTGCATATTGTTCAATTTCCGCTGTCAGCATATCGGGGACGTAAAATTCTTCGATATAATCTAAATCGGCTTCACCAACGTAAGCATCGTCTAATTTAAACTCCCTTAATAAGAGGTTTTTAAAATAAACTTCGTCTCTTTTGTTAAGGTCTAGGAAACAACCAGCATACTTTATAAGTTTTTCGGCTAAAAGTTTACCGTCTATCATATCTTTTCTCCTTGCTTTTTGTAGTAATAATAGAATTTACACTCTTTATTGGAGTTGTACAATTTTCTTTCTCTATCGGCGCGTATACCGAACTGTTTTTCAAAATTTTTGGCACTGGTAATAACAAACATCGACCAGTCGTCAAGCTTATCGTAAGCATGACGCAACGATTTATAACACTCGTCGGCATCTCTTTTATCATAAACTCTTTCCCCATACGGCGGATTAGAGATGATTGTACCGTTAGAGTACGGCAAATAAAAATCTTTTACGTCTTTTCTTTCAAACTTAATGTATTTTTGTAGCCCTGCGCGTTCTGCATGTCGCGCACTTATAGAAATTGCTTTCGGGTCAATATCAGAACCGTAAATTTCTATTTTTCTGTCCCTTTTTTCGTTGTCTTTGGCTTTTTCAAAGGCAAGGGAATAATATTTTTGGTCAAAATTAGTCCACTCGTTAAACGCAAACCGCCTGTTTATACCGCCAGCAATGTTTAGTGCAATCTTAGTCGCTTCTATTACTAGTGTGCCCGAACCACAGAAAGGGTCTGCAAACGGTTTTTGGTAATAAAAATCGCTTAAAAGTATTAACGCTGAACCTAAGGTTTCTTTAATAGGCGCAATTCCTACTAAATCTCTGTAACCGCGTTTATGTAATCCCGCCCCGCTCGTGTTAAGTAAAAGAGTTACGACGTCTTTAAATATTGAAAAACTAATTTCATATAAAGCACCGTTTTCGTTAAGGCGGTTGACTTTGTACTTTTCCGTAAGCCTTACGACTATTGCTTTTTTTACTATACTTTGGCAAGCTGAAACGGCAAAAAGCTTACTTTTAACGCACTTACCGTTTACAATAATCTTGGCGTTTTCAGGAAGATACTTTTCTAGGTCTATATTTCTTACCCCTTCAAAGAGAGTATCGAAATCTTCGGCAGTAAATTCTGCTAGTTTTATATATACCCTGTCGGCAGTTCTAAGGTTGACGTTAAGATTTGCAACGTCGTATAGATTTCCTCTAAATGTACACGTTCCGTTTACCACGGGCAATTCGCCGTATCCTAGGCGCTTTAATTCACTTTTTAAAACCTTTTCCACACCCGACGCGCAACTGATTGCTATTTCGGGAGTGTCGGGCATTTCATAGTTTTTCCTCACTTTATTATTTTATATCATATAACTAAAATATGCAAGTGTTTTTGGTTTTTTATAATGATAAAATCAATCGTTTATTTTGTTTTAATCTCTTGAAATACTCATAATTCTATGCTATAATTTTTAGGATAAAAATCAAAGGTGTATTGTAAATGAAAAAATATTATCTTGCAATTGATATCGGCGCGTCGAGTGGTAGACACATTATAGGTAGCCTCGACGGCAAAGACGTCGTTACTGACGAAGTTTACCGTTTTGCTAACGGCGTAAAAGAATTGAACGGTCATCTTATTTGGGACTTAGAAAACTTGTTTAACGAAATTGTTAACGGCATAGCGGTAGCCCTAAAAAAATACCCTAAAATTGAAAGCCTTGCAATAGATACTTGGGGTGTCGACTACGCGCTTATCAAAGATGGTAAACCCCTTTTACCCGTTTACGCTTACCGCGATGACAGAACTAATAAATCTATTCCAGAAGTACATAAAATCACACCTCCTGAATACTTGTTTGAAAGGACGGGTATTGCTTTTCAATCGTACAACACCATCTATCAACTTTATGAAGATAAGATGAGTGGTAGAATAGACGGAGCAAGCCATTTTCTTCTAATGCCCGAACTTCTAAACTTTATGCTTACGGGCAACGTTAAAAAAGAATACACTAACGGCACGACTACCGGACTAGTCAACGCTGACACAAAAGAATTTGACAAAGAAATTATAGAAAAACTATGCTTTCCATCGCATTTGTTCACCGAACTTTACGAAGCAGGAACTTTGGTGGGCGATTTAAAACCCGAAATACAAGAAAAAGTCAAAGGCAACGTTCCTGTTAGACTTTGCCTTTCTCATGATACTGCAAGCGCTTTTTATACTGCCGGTATCTACGGCGGAGAAAGTTCCGTGTATATTTCAAGCGGTACTTGGTCGTTACTTGGCAACAAGCAATTAGAAAAACATACCGATGAAACCGTGCGCCTTCACGGGTTTACCAACGAAGGTGGAGTTGGGAAAACGTTTAGATTACTAAAAAATATAATGGGCATGTGGGTTATTAATAACGTATGCAAAGAAAACGGTATAACACCGAAAGACGTATCAGGACTAGCCGAACAAAGCACATACTCTCACACTGTTAACGTTAACCATAACGATTTCTTTGCTCCCGATAATATGACTGAAACTTTTAAATCTCACCTAAAAATTGCAGGTGCGCCCGAAATAAAGGATATAAAAGACCTTTCAAGATGTGCTTTGCTTTCGCTTGCTAAAACTTACGCTGAAAGCGTATTTGAACTTGAAAAAGACGTAGGTAAGGCGTACGACAACATCGTCATTGTGGGAGGTGGTGCTAAAAACCAAACCTTGAACAAACTAACTGAACAATTTTCAGGTAAAAAAGTTATCGCTATGCCCATAGAAGCAACGGCTATCGGTAATTTAATAATTCAAATGGAAGCTTAAAATATAGGCCCACCCAATAGAGATTACAACAAAATTTATTCAATTTATCTAAAAAACAAGCAACGAAAAAGGCATTTAAGAAAAACTTAAATGCCTTTTATTTTTAATTTTGTTTTAACCTTCGTGTACTTTCACAACGATATTTTCTTTTCTAGACTTTTCAGCAGCAAGAGCCATTAAATGGCTTTCGACTGAACTTTCTAGTGAAGTTCCTGCAACTACGCCGTCGTTGATAACCGCATATAACGAATCACAAAGTTTTGCATCGCCACCGCCGTGATTAAATTCGTCTTTTTCGTTTTCTACAAGGTCTTTGATTTTATAAATGGTTCTCTTTTCGCCATATACGTCCAGTACGATTTCACCGCTATCTTCGTTGAGTTCAATTACACCCAATGAGCCGTGGAAAGACATATTTCTACCCATTCTATTGGTGAAAGCCGTCATGGTAAGCGTAACTTTTACGCCGTTTTCAAACACCATATCCACAGATTGGTTATCTACAACGTTATTGTCGCAGGCAAACACACATCTACCGTATTGCCCTTCTTGATAAGCCTTTCTTATGCCGTCTTCTGTGTTGGGAATTGTAGAACATACTACGTTAAAAGGCCAACCCCATTCAGGACAATCTTGTTCTTTCCATTTTCCAATATATAATTTTTCAGCGCTGTAAGGACAGGTGTTTATGTACTTACAATCTTGACATCTGTCTGATGCACCTTCGGGTTGATTTTCTCTGTTAAAGAAAGCCAAATCACCAGAAGAATAAACCGTCGAACATCTTGAACCTACGTACCATTGTAAAAGATCTAAGTCGTGACAACATTTTTGCATTATCATAGGCGAAGTTTCTTTATCGTTACGCCAATTACCTCTTACAAAACTGTGTGCTTGATGCCAGTATGCTACTTGTTCTAGGCTTTCTATTCTTATGAGCTTACCAATCACCCCTTCGTCGAGCAATTGTTTAACTTTAACAAAAGCGGGCGCGTAACGTAATACGTGGCAAACTACCACCGCTCTCTTATATTTTTTGTTTGCTTCCAACAACTCGATAAGTTCGTCACGTATCGGCGAAATAGGTTTTTCAAGCAAGATATCGTAACCTAGTTCCATAGCGCGCACGCACATTCTCACGTGGTCTCTGTCCTGAGTTGCTAAAATTAAAACGTCAGCACGTTTTTCTTTGAAAAATTCTTTTTCATCGGTGTATACGTTAGCATCGTCTATACCCCATTTTTGCTGAGCGTTTTTAAGACGTGTTTCATCAATATCACAAATGGCAACCATTTTGTATTTGTCGGGTTTGTTGAACATCTCATTGCCGTATACCCAACCTCTCGAACCACAACCAATAACTGCTACTGTGTACATTTTACTCATATTTATCTCCATTATTAATTAATTGATGTTTTTCCTTTTATATTATAAATTGTAATGCAAATAATGTCAATAACTCTTACAATTATTGTTTTAAATTTATTTGTTATCGTCTTTAACTCTGGCGCTAACTTTCCCTTCGGGGTTAATTTCACCTGCCATAGAAAGAGCAACTTTTGTAAAGAAAGGACCTACAAGTTCATAAATAAGCACTGAGAATAAAGTAATGTTCGCTACAATTATGCCAACTTCCCCTAGCGCTTGCGCTTTAATTGCCATACCTAGCGCTACGCCAGCTTGCGGTAATAAAGTTATTCCTAAATATTTTTTTACGGTTGGTGGTGCTTTCGTTAAACTTGCGCTTAAACCAGCTCCAAAATATTTTCCAATAGAACGGAAAAGTATATAAACAACACCGATAAGTACGATAAGCACGTCGCTAAATATAGTTAAATCAAGTTCTGCACCACTTAACACGAAGAAAAGTATGAATATCGGTGCTGTCCAACGGTCTAGCCTATCCATAAGTTCTTCTGAAAAATCACAAGTGTTACAGAAAACCGTACCAAGCATCATACACACGAGTAGCGACGAGAAGGAAAAGTTCACTTCACCGATACTGAATGTTATCATAGAAAGCGCTACTGTCAATAACACGAACGCAACGGACATTGAAAGACGTTTAGAGCGTGAATGGAAAAATCTTTCAAAGTAAGTTATCAATAAGCCCATAACAGTCCCAAGACCTAATGACAAAACAACTTCTAGAACAGGTTCTATCAAAATGCTTATTACGTCTATTTGACCGTTTAATACTGCCCCTGCTATGCCAAACGAGATAGCAAACAATACTAAACCTACTGCGTCGTCTATGGCAACTACTGGTAGAAGCGTATCGGTAACAGGACCTTTTGCTTTATATTGACGAACAACCATTAAAGTTGCCGCGGGCGCGGTTGCAGACGCTACTGCACCTAAAATTATGGCTGCGGGTAACGGAAATTTATCGGGAATAATAAGGTGTAAGCAAATAAGAGCAACGTCTACCAAAACAGTCGCCATTACAGCTTGAAAAACACCTATTACCGTTGCTTGTTTACCTATCTTTTTTATTTGCGATAAACGGAATTCGTTACCGATAGAAAAAGCTATAAACCCAAGCGCAACGTCAGAAATAATTGAAAAACTTTTTATTTCGTCAAAGCTTGTAAATCCTAAGCCCGAAACACCAAGTGCACCTAAACAAAAAGGACCGATTAAAATACCTGTCACAAGATATGCGGTAACTGCTGGTAATTGACAAATTTTGGCAAGTCGGGACAACATTAAACCAACAAATAATGCTATTGATAAACTAAGTAAAATTTGCATAACTTTTCTCCGTTGTAGAGGTAAAATTCCAACCTCTTGATTTTAATACTTTAATATGTTTTTGTCAAGGTTATTTTGTTGCTTTTTAAATTTTTAGCCGTCTAAAAAAGACGGCTTAAAGTTTATTGTTTTTCTGTTGGTTTTTGCCTATTTTTTTTGTTAAAAACTCCATTTATTTTATCGGTAAACCGATTAAAAATTTGACTTATTTTTTTTGAGTATTTCATACATATAATGAATGCTGATATCAACAGCACTGCTATTGCGCCAAGAACAATAAGTCCCCACCCGTGAAAGGGTATTATTTGACCTGACATAAATAATATAGTACAAGCTACGGAGGTTGCTCTTGTTATTAACTGCATTATTAAAAAGCCAAAACCCGAGATTGAAAACAACCCCGCCACCGCGCACAATATATCGTCGGGGAAAAATGGCAACAAAAAGGTGAAAAATAAGACTACGTTTTCTTTACCGTTTAACTTTGCTATCCATTTATCAGCTGTATCTTTTCCACCTGCAACCCAATTCACGAAAGGTTTTCCGATTAGTCTTCCAAGATAAAAAGCGAGCATTCCGCCTATTACCATTCCTATATAAGAATATATGAACGACTTAAAAGGTCCAAACAAATAGGTTCCAGCAAGTATAGTTATCATTCCTGGTATTGGAATAAAAGTTACTTGCAAAAACGATATCCCTATAAAGACAAGCGGTGCTAACGCGCCTTTACTCTGCACAATATCTTGAATTTGCTCTCTGCTTAAATCAGTTAAGCCTAATGAACGCAAGATTAAATACACTCCTAAAAGCAGTGTTAGTAAAAGCGCGCCCGATATTATTAATTTTTTTATTATTTGTAACTTTTCTTTTTTTCCCATTTTAATTATATTAAAATTATTGCTAATTTAATTAATTTTAAAACCCCGATTTTATTTCGGGGCTTTATTTAATTTATTCAGTCTTGGATGTTATTTGTTCCTTTTTGTTTCTACGTCTGAAAATTTTGCTCCTGAAAAGTATTACGTTCATTACCATGAAGAAGGCAACTAAAATTACAAACGCCAGTATGGGTTTTTGTGGTGCAAGCGTTGCTAAAAGCATCATCGGAAAACCAAACGCTATTGCCGGGAAGTTTTGGTACACTAAGTTGTCCGATGCAGGCGTTTTGAATTCACCATCAATTTCACGAAGTAATATTATACCCGTACTTGCAGTACCAGTTAGCATACCATACATCGCAAGGAATTGTTCTTCGGGATAATCTTTAAACAATGCTTTCACGACAATACGGTTGTATACATATGTTATAACAAGACCAACCACACCGAGAATAAGTATTATTCCCCAATAATTTTGTAATAAATCAAGTCTTATTGCCGCGATACCTGCCACTACCATTACATCGTAGAAAAGGTTGCCAAGTCTTGTCATTAAAAAGTTATTTACGTATTCTTTTTTAACTATGTTTCTCTTCTTTAAAAAATTAATAAGCGATTTAACTAGCGTTGCGGTTAACACACCTAAAAGAAAGTTAAAACCAAAGATAGTGGATTTCATACCGGGAAGCAAAAGCCCAAGTCCTGCCATTAAGATATACGCTAGCACGTAAGCAAGCGCAATTAAAGCAAGTTGGATAGTCGTTTTATCTATACTACCCTGCATAGGAATTTCGTTTTCGGAGTGTATTTGGCTCATAAAAATTCCACCATTTACTTTCTCGCTCGGCTTAATTTTACCGCGTTTTTTAAGTATATTCAAGTGTATTACACCGCCGATACTAGCGCTTAAAAATCCTAATGCAGCGATTGTTAAACCAAAACTCTTACCGCCAACAAAACCGTATTCGGTTTCGTATATAGTGCCGTAGTTTAAAGCTTGACCGGTACCTTGACCATATCCAAACGGCAACAATACGCCCGCTGCCGGGAAAAAGTCAACTATTACTAGCGTTGCAAGTAAAGTAATGCCAAAACCTACAACTGCTTGTAAAAGATAGGTAGAAACAGTAGTTACACCAGTATTAAAAACCTCTGTTACGCGTTTTTTGTTAAGCTTACCCTCAGAAGTCTTGAAGGACGATGCGATAAAACCTAACGCCAAAGCGTGATAGGTAATAATTTCTAATGCGCTGTACCCGTTTCCGCCGAAAAACAACTCGTTAAAAAACGGTCTTCCCGTGATGATACGGTAAATTTCTGCTATAACAAGCAAAATAAGTCCGCCTAAAACAGATGTCGGTATCAAAGAATTTTTCAATGCTGGTATGTTCTTTTTTATAGCGTTTGCCACCAACAAGCTTCCCAATAAAACGGCAATTATAAACACTCCGCCCCATACGTTAGAGCCCCAAAAATTTTCCATTTTCCTCTCCTTTTGTAGCGTTTTTGTAATGATAATAAAAGTTCACGTATTTTAATGCGTTGAAACGTTTATGGCTTTTTAATTGATATATCTTATCTTCAACGTAAATATTAACCTTATTTCTACCCAAAACGGTCACTGCGCTTACCTTATCGAAAGAATAATTTTTTTCACCTATTTTGTTGCCCGATATTTGAATTTTATCGGAAAACAATTTTATCGTAACGTTTTTATCAATAACTTTCTTTCTTTTGTAAACAATGACTTCACTTAATTTAGCCGTATCAACGTAGGCAGGTTTTTCTCTATACGCGTTCAGGTCAAGATTATTAATAAATTCTTGCTGATATTCGTACCATTGGTTAATAAACTCAAACGGAAATTCAAAATCAACGCCTTTTAGCTGTTTGGTCTGTAAATATTTAATTTGACGGTTACACCTTTTGCAAGTAATTACGTCGTTATAACTTTCAAACTCGGCTAAACCGCAGTAGGGACATACATACATCGCACGTTCTAAATATTCGGCGTTCTTTTTGTGTTTATACTCTGTATCTAAAACTGCTTCGTTAACGTACAATTCTTGTTTTATCGTTTGATAAAATTCTTCTTTTGTAGCGTTTTCGTATTCCTCTGGTTCTAAAATCTTAGAAACGTAAACCCTCATTTTACCTTTTCTTGTAACGTCGCTCCACCTTGGTTGCACACCGTACCCACCCTCGCATCTCAAAAATACTATGGGAAGTTTAAGTTTTTTTACAAGCGCTGAAATTGCGGGGTTTATGTACTCCGTCTTACCGCTAAACGTACGGTTACCTTCGGGGAAAATGGCTATTGTTCCGCCCTCTTTGGCAACCCTCATACAATTCATAACTGCCGTTATATCAGTAGTCTGTTTTTTAATAGGAATGGGGTTTACTAAATACCTTATGAGTTTTGATACAAAGCCGTTTGAAAACAAGTCTTCGCTTGCAACGTAGTATACGGGCTTATTAAGAACCAAATCAACGAAAAACTGGTCAAAGGCAGTTTGATGGTTCATTAAAACTAAATACTGCCTGTCCTTTTTTTCTTTGAGTTTTTGAATTTTTATACCATATTTTAATCTTATTATTGGACGAAGTATAGGACGTAAAATGACTCTTACGACTTTGTGCCTAAACTTCATCCATTTTTTCTTATTTTTCTTAGCCATTGCGCCCTCATTTTAAATACTTTATGATTATATCATAAAAAACTTAAAAAAACATTAAATTTTAAAAATATTTTTAAAGGCTTTTTGGGTTCGGGAGCAATATAAAACCACTCCTCCCAAATCAAATCTTGTCATTTATACTATATCTACCCAAAAGAAAAAGACGACAAAAAGTCGTCTTTTTCTTTTGGTCGGAGTGACACGATTTGAACGTGCGACCTCATGGTCCCTCGTCAAAGCAAACTTCGTTCCTCTACAATTCGATAAATTCGAATTGTACTTTTTTACTTCGTTGCTTTTCCTCTTCCCAAAAAATCTTTGCCTTGCAAATCTTTTTTAGGAGCCCTTTTTTATGGTTCGTGACCACAACATAATTAAACTTGTTACCCAAAACAAGTAAAAACAGCCAGTTAAAACTGACTGTTTTTACTTGGTCGGAGTGACACGATTTGAACGTGCGACCTCATGGTCCCGAACCATGCGCGCTACCAACTGCGCTACACCCCGTTTAACGCCAACCATTAAGGTTGGCTATTAGTTATTTAATTTATTTATTTACTCGCATTAGCCTTGATTCATGGTAGCGCACAAGGCGCTTCCGCCCTCGTGCATAGCACTTCGTGGGCTTTGTCTACAAACAGTTCACTGAACTGTTTGCTTTACGAGTCGCCCCAACTGCGCTTCACCCCGACTAACGCCAACCGTTAAGGTTAGCGTGTATTATTATATTAAATTTAAATTAAAAAATCAAGGTTTTTTTATGACCTTTTTATAAAATATTTAGGTCAGTATATTATATTCTGTTTACGCCTGTTTTAATTGCTGCTTGTTTTACTGCTTCTGCAACTGCGGGAGCAACGCGCTTGTCAAACGGTGCAGGAATGATATAGTCAGGTCTTAATTCTTCGTCAGAAACAAGGTTTGCGATTGCTTTTGCTGCTGCAATCTTCATTTCTTCATTGATGTCAGAAGCACGGCAATCTAATGCACCGCGGAAGATACCGGGGAAAGCAAGTACGTTGTTGATTTGGTTGGGGAAGTCGCTTCTGCCAGTACCAACTACTGCTGCGCCTGCTTTTAATGCAAGGTCGGGCATGATTTCGGGGGTGGGGTTAGCCATCGGAAGAACGATTGCGCCTTTGTTCATAGTCTTAACCATTTCTTCGGTAACAGCACCGGGAGAGCTTACGCCTACGAATAAGTCAGCGCCAACCAAAGCTTCTGCAAGAGTTCCCTTCCTACCGAGTTTGTTAGTGAATTCAGCAATTTCTTCTTTCGACGCGTTCATGCCTTCGGTTCTACCTTTATAGATAATACCACTTCTATCGCACATTACAACGTCTTTTGCGCCCATACTCATCATAAGCTTTGCAATTGCTACGCCTGCTGCGCCCGCGCCGTTGAATACTATTCTAAGGTCTTCCCATTTCTTATTAACGATTTTTAA
>JAZRGZ010000056.1:0-13299 GCA_045644505.1 Christensenellaceae bacterium
CAAAAAAGTTAAAAATTTATATAAAATTAGAATTAAAAAAACGGTAAATTTTTAAAAAATTGCAAAATTTACCGTTTTTGTATTGCTAAAATTTGCAAAAATTGATAAAATTAAAGAAAAACAAAAAAATGTAGGTTAAAATTATGCAAAAAGGTTACGTAAAAGTCGCTGTTTTTTCCCCTAAAATAAAGGTTTGCGACGTAGAGTATAACGTTAAAGCTATTAAAGATGCCATTGTAAACGCTGAAAATGAAAACGCCAGCTTAATTGCTTTTCCCGAATTGTCTGTATCTGGATACACCGCAGGTGATTTGACCTTTTCGGACGTTCTCTTAAATTCTTGTAAAAATGCGTTATTCGAGCTTGCCGAGTTTACCGATGACAAAAATATTTTGGCGTTTATAGGCTTACCGCTAATGGTAGACGGACTTACGTATAACGTTTGCGCTTGTGTTGGTAACGGTAAAGTGTTAGGTATCGTTCCTAAAACTTATTTACCTAACTATAACGAATTTTACGAAAAAAGATATTTTTCTAGTGCAGAGGACACTTTGCAGTTCATAGACTTAGACCCGAATAATCAGAAGTTTTGTTCTGTTGCTTTCGGTACAAACGTTATATTTAGCGAAAAATCAAACCCGTCGTTAAAAGTTGCTTGCGAACTTTGTGAGGATTTGTTAGCTCCCGTGCCTCCTTCGATTGCGCACTCGGTAGGCGGTGCTAAGATTATCGTAAATATTTCAGCAAGCAGTGAAAATATAAAAAAACCTGAAACGAGGCGTGCACTTATTAAAGAACACTCAGCAAGAATAGCGTCGGCTTACGTCTACGCTAACGCAGGAGAGGGTGAATCTACTACCGACTGCGTATTTTCAGGACACTCTATGATAGCCGAGAACGGCGAAATCTTAACAGAAAATTTACCTTTTGAAAACAATATGATTATCGCCGACGTGGATTTGGATGCGTTGAACTTTCAAAGAAGCAAAACTTTTAACCAAGCATTCGTCGTAAAAAAACAAGAATATCACGTTGTTAATTTTAGCTTAGACACCGATAAAGGTAAAACTCTAAGAACGTATAATAAAACACCTTTCATATTAGTGGGCGAAGAAGAATTTGCTTTAAATATTCAATCGGCAGGATTAACAAAGAGAATAGAACACACCAACGCTAACAAAATAGTGATAGGATTGTCGGGCGGACTAGATTCGGCGTTAGCTTTAATTGTTTCAGTTAGAGCGATGAAACAGCTAGATAGACCGTTAAAAGACATTTTAGCCGTTACAATGCCGTGTTTTGGCACTAGCAGTAGAACTTACGAAAACAGTATAAAACTTGCAAAAGCATACGGAGTGACGTTACAAAAGATTGACATAACAAAATCTGTAAAACGTCACCTAAAAGACATTTCGCACCCAGAAGACGTTCACGACGCAGCTTACGAGAACGCACAAGCAAGAGAAAGAACGCAAGTCTTAATGGATATGGCTAATATGTATAACGGGATTGTTGTAGGCACCGGCGACTTGTCCGAGTTAGCGCTAGGTTTTGCTACTTATAACGGTGACCATATGAGCATGTATGCAGTAAATTCCTCAGTACCTAAAACTCTCGTTCGCCATCTTGTGGGATACGTTGCTAATAACAGCAAAGGAAAATTAAAATGGGTTTTAGAAGATATTTTAGACACCCCTGTCAGCCCTGAGTTGCTACCTGCAACAGAAAATAAAATTAATCAAGTAACCGAAGACATAGTTGGTCCTTACGTGTTGCACGACTTTTTTCTTTATTATTTTGTTAAATGCGGTTTTAGTCCCGAAAAAATATACTATTCGGCAGTAAGAACATTTCGTGGCGAATTTGACTCTAAGACAATATTAAAATGGCTAAAAATATTTTTCAGAAGATTTTTTAATCAACAATTTAAACGTTCATGTATGCCTGACGGCGTAAAGGTAAGCGAAATATCCTTGTCTCCGCGCGGAAGTTTTAAAATGCCGTCTGATGCAATATCAAAACTTTGGTTAGAACAATTAGAATATCTATAATGTATGTAACGTTTTATGTTTACGTCGGGCTTTTTGAAAACCCGACGTAAATTTTTTGAAAAAATTTTAAAAATAATTTAAAAAATACTTGACAAGTAACTCTTTGTTGGATATAATAATAGTAATCATTACTAATAATTAAAAAGGAGGCTAGAAAAAATGAGATATTCAAGGCAACGAGAGTTGGTTAAAGATATACTGAAAAACCGATACGACCATCCTACGGCTGATACTATATACGAAAGTTGTCGCGAGATAGAACCCAACATCAGTCTAGGCACGGTTTATAGAAATCTTAAACTTTTAGCCGACGAGGGTGATATAATAACTCTTGAAACCATGGATAAAAAAATTCACTATGACGGCGACGTTTCGAGGCATAGCCATTTTATATGTGAAAAGTGCGGTAAGATTATCGACTTGTTTAAGCCGTCAAAATTACCAGAGGAATTAAACGAGTTAGGGTTAAAAGTTTCGGGAGAGAAGTGCATATATTACGGTGAATGTACCGATTGCAGTGTTAAAAGTTAAAAAATAAAAATTATAATTTAGATATTAAAAAGGAGAAAAAATTATGAAAAAATTTGTATGCAGTATCTGTGGTTACGTACACGTTGGCGATGAGGCAATTGCTTGTCCTCAGTGCAAAGCGCCGGCATCTAAATTCAGCGAACAAAAAGAAGGTATGAGTTGGGCGGCAGAACACGTTGTAGGAGTTGCGCAGGGCGTTGACCAAGAAATAATAGAAGGTCTTCGTATGAACTTTACTGGTGAATGCACCGAAGTAGGTATGTATCTTGCAATGAGTAGAGTTGCTCATCGTGAAGGATATCCTGAAATCGGATTATATTGGGAAAAAGCAGCGTTAGAAGAAGCTGAACATGCTGCTAAATTTGCTGAACTTTTAGGCGAAGTAGTTACTGATTCTACTAAGAAAAACCTAGAAATGAGAGTAGAGGCTGAAAACGGCGCCACCTTAGGCAAATTTGAACTTGCAAAACGTGCAAAGGAATTAGGCTTAGACGCTATCCACGACACTGTTCACGAAATGGCAAGAGATGAAGCTCGTCACGGTAAAGCTTTTGAAGGTTTATTAAAGAGATATTTTAACAAATAAGGAGAAAAGAGCAATGAAGTACGTATGTGACGTTTGCGGTTACGTTTACGATGAAGAAGCAGAAGGAACACTTTTTAATGATTTACCCGAAGATTATGCTTGTCCGCTCTGTGCGGTTGGTAAAGACCAGTTTTCGGCAGAAGAATAAAAAGTTTCATTATAAAACCCCAAAAAAGGCAAGAACAAAAAGTTCTTGCCTTTCAACTTTCTATTAAATTAATAACCGATAGCCACCGCAAAAAATAAAATCAAAATTGTTAGTAAGAAAATAAGTAGTTGTAATAACCAAGTCCATTTTATCCATTTACCGTAACTAACGTTAGCCATAGACAAGCCGATAAGTAGGACAGGGTTTGTGGGAAGTATCATATCGGTAAAACCGTCTGCAATACAATAGGTTAAAATTACCGTAGCGGGGGAAATACCAAGCGCAGAACAAACGGGCATCATAATAGGCATTATAAGCATAATTTTTGCCGAGGCTGAACCTATAAAGACTTGAAAAAACAATATAAGGAAGTAAATTAATAGCACGCACAAGAATTTGTTTTTATCGCTCAAATAGGTGATTGCGCCATTCATAAGCGTTCCGATAATATTGCTTTCTTCTAAAACAAGTTTTACCGACGTTGCGAGCATAATCATAAACACGGCAGGGAGCATAGATATCGCGCCTTTATATAACCAAACGAATACTTGCTTTTTATTTTGGCTAACAATAAGACCACAAATAATGCCCCCAATTAAAAAAGTTAAGGCAAGTAAGGGGATAGCAAAACCCGATATTGCCCTAATAGATGCAATTAACACTAAGACTACTAACTGAACGGAAAAGAAGATTGCATAAGTCTTAAAAACTTTATCGGTGTTTTCTTTTTCTTTAATATTAAAATTTAGTGTTTTAAGTTTTTCACGGTCGATATCAAAAGTTAGAGATTTTTCAGGATTTAAGCTGATTTTTTTAACGTGAATAAAAATAAAGGTTAAAAGAAAGGAAAATATAATAAAAAAGAATATGAGTCTTAACCAAACGCCTGTAAAAACGGGAACGCCTGCTATTTGAGATGCAATTCCAACTGAAAACGGGTTGGTGATGGCGGCGGAAAATCCGAAGCAAGCTGACAACATACAAACGCCTAAACCGGTCATTGTGTCGTATCCAAGCGATAAACAAAGAACGATAATTATAGGTAAAAGAGTACAAAGCTCTTCAAACATTCCAAAGAAAGAACCGAACAGCATAAACACTAAAACGGTGAGGCATAAAACCAATCGTTTCTTACTAGAAAACTTTGTAACGCATTTTTCGATAAGTGTTTTAACCCCGTTTGTTTTTTCCATGACGTTAAAAACGCCTGCCATAACTAAAAGGAACAAACTTATCATTATAACGTTTAAAGCGTCTGAACCGAAGAAAACTCTAAAAGGCGCGGTTAAAATACGCCAAACGGGTATACCTTGAACGACACCCTTTTCGTAAGTTCCTGCTATGATTTTACCGTCGTCTGTATACTTGAATTGTCCTTGCGGAACAAAGTAGGATAATACTCCGGCAAGTATTAAAATTGCCGTAAGCATAACCGTAATCACTAAAAATGATTTTATCCCTATTGCGCTTTGTGTTTTTTCTTTTGTGTTTAGATTTTTTGTCATATGAATATATTATTCGTTACAGTATTCTTTTATAATTCCGCTTGCCACGTACCACTTAACGGCAGAACGCGTATCTTCCGGAACGAAATAATAAAGTTGTTTTCCTTCATATATTTCAAAATCTTCACCCGCACCGAAAAGCAAACGATAAATAATTTTTATATCGAATTTTTTTACAGTTTCTTCACCATCAATCGTGCCTACGTAAGTTAAACCGCTTCTGTCTAGCGTGCATATACCAAAACCTGCGGTTCTTAGTAATTTTTTGCCGTCGTAGGATTGAAGTTTAAGTTCTACTTTTGAGGTAAGCTTATAATCGGGGTCAGATAAAATTTGATTTTTTATAATCTCGTTTTGCCATTCGTACCATTGTGCGATATTTTTAAATTCAACGTCGTCGGATAACTGATATCTATCGTCAATATTGACTTTTAAACCGCAATGCTCACAAATAATAGTACGGTTTTCGGTTTTTAAAGTAAACTCTGAATTGCACTTGGGACAACGGTTCAAAACGTTTTCCAAACCAACAGCTAACGTCTTATGTTTATAAGCAACCTTTGGGTTTTCTTCTAACCACTTAAATTCGTCGTAATTAAGTACTGAATTAGTTTTTTCTTTGACTTGTTCTAAATCAGTATTTTGAATTTGTTCTGCGGTGTATAAAAGGTTAAGTTCTGCATTGACGACGGATTTTTTACGTGTTTTATCACCCCATTTAGGGCAAGCAAGATAATCTCCGTAAAGATTTATGGTATAAACTGGTACGCCCATTTTCTTTATAAATTTATACGTTGCATCTTGAACACCCTCAAATTTGCCGACTGTGGAAAGTCTTGCTTCGGGCATCATTACTAAAACCTTACCGCTTTTAATAACCCTTAAACAATTTTGAACGTTTTCTATATCGTTAGCAAACATGCTTTTTGGGAAAACGCCTGACGCACGCAATAGCCACGCTAACTTTTTGTTGTAAAAATACAGTCTTGCCGAGATAAAATGAGGTCTATGTTTTTTAAGCATTAAGGCAGCAAATAAGAAATCGTAAAACGAGCCGTGATTACATAAAACTATACATGGTCCTTTCACTTCGGCATTTTTCTTGTATCTAAATTTGAACTTAAATTTAATGATTAAAGAAAAAATAATTTTATCAAAGAAATATACCAGCCAATTATGCTTTCTAACTATCGTATCCGATTTATACGGTTCATGAGATTTATGGATAAGTTTATTCACGTAAGCAAACAATTGTTTTCTTTTAATGGCGAGAACGGCGATTAAAAGCACCAAAATAATAAAGACGATAAGCGATATTATCCAACTTGCCGAAAGTGCCATATGCCCTAGTCCTACGTCAAGGATGATAGACGGTATAGCGCCTAAGGTTGTAAGTGCAATATAACGTGGGTATTTTATATTTAAAGATGCCGCAAAGAAACAAATAAGTCCGTAGGGGATAGCAGGCAATAGATATAAAAGAATAACGAAAAGGGCTATTTTTTTAGAGTGCCTTAATTTATCCCAATCTAGTTCGATATTGTTTTCAAAATATTTTTTAAGTCCATCACCAAAAAACTTGTAAGCCAAGAAAATTATAGAGTTTCCAAGAAAAACACCTATAAGGCAAATTAGAGAGCCGTAAATTAAACCATATCCCATACCTGATAAAACTTGAATAGGTTCTGATGGTATGAAAGTTAATACCACTTGCATCATAGAAATGATTGCAATCGGAATAGCCCCCCTAATACCCATACCCTTGATAAGTTCTATTAATTCTTCGTTACTTACGTTTTCATCGAAAATGCCTTTAATTATAAGGAAATTGTCGCCCGAAAACATAAACGCAAATAAAGCAATAATAATAATGCCTGCAATCATAAGTGATAGAATTTTAATTTTTCTACTTCTTTCCATAACTCAATGTTTCTTATCCGTTGTCAAATTTTATGTATACTTGTGTAA
The DNA here is from genome assembly GCA_045644505.1 of Christensenellaceae bacterium. Lineage (GTDB taxonomy): Bacteria > Bacillota > Clostridia > Christensenellales > Borkfalkiaceae > UBA1259. Next base: position 6,790 of record JAZRGZ010000056.1, read on the forward strand.
CACTATACCACATATGTACCCTAAATGTCAAAGGTATTTAAAAAAAACGCAAAAACCCGTAGGGGTCCTACGGGTTTTGATATTACTTAGAAGTAATCTATGAAGTAATCTAATAAGGTAACGCAACAACTTGCGTTATTATTTATTTGAAGGTTTTGTCATTGCAAATGGGTCTAAAACTTTATCTAACGTTTTTTCGTCTAAAAGACCTTTCTCCAAAACCAATTGCTTGACAGGAATATTATTTTTTAAGGCTTCTTTTGCAATTTCCGCCGATTTTTTATACCCGATGAAAGGGCATAATGCAGTTACAATACCCACGCTACCGAACAATAGCTGTTCGCAATGTTCTTTGTTGGCTAAAATGCCTTTAATACAGTTTTCATTTAAGGTGTCGATAGCATTTTTAAGGCATGTGAGAGATTCAAACAATTTGTAGAAAATTACAGGTTCAAAAGCGTTAAGTTCTAACTGACCGGCTTCGGCAGCCATAGTAACCGTCATGTCGTTACCTACTACCGCAAATGCAACCTGAGAAACTACTTCTGGAATAACGGGGTTAACCTTGCCCGGCATAATTGACGAACCGTTTTGCATAGCGGGGAGAATTATTTCTTCAAGTCCCGTTTTAGGTCCGCTTGACATAAGCCTTAAATCGTTACTCATTTTAGAAAGGTTAACTGCAAGCGTTTTAAGTGTTCCAGAAACTTGAACGAATCCGTCTAAGTTTTGGGTTTGGTCTATCATATCGTCTGCGAGCGATAAGTCCTTTCCACTGATTTCGGATAAAATACCGATAATTTCGTCTAAATATACCTTGTTGACGTTGATGGCAGTACCGATTGCCGAACCACCGAGGTTCAAGGTGTACATTTCCTTTAAGGCGATTTTGATAAGATTTTCACATCTTTTTAAACCGTTAGAATATGCTTTGAACTCTTGTCCAAGTCTAATCGGAACAGCGTCTTGTAGTTGAGTTCTTCCCATCTTAATAACACCGTCAAACTCTTGCGCCTTGTCGTCAAGAGAAGAAATCAACGAACTCAAACTTTGTAACAAGTCGTTTGCCAAGTCAATAACTGTTAATTTTCCCGCCGACGGAACAACGTCGTTAGTTGATTGCGACATATTCACGTGGTCGTTAGGATGAACTATATACTCGCCTAGTTTACCTCCCAAAATTTCGGTCGCGCGGTTAGCGATTACTTCGTTCACGTTCATATTAACCGAAGTGCCTGCGCCACCTTGAATAGCGTCGGTAATAAACTGCTCTTTCAGTTTTCCGTCTAGTATTTCGTCGCAAGCCTTAATTATAGCGTCTGCTATTTTTTTATCTAGCGCGCCAGATTTAAAATTTGCAAGACAAGAAGATTTTTTAATTCTTACCGCATTTAGTATAAAAGTATAGTTGAATAAGTTGCCGGTAATATAAAAATTGTTTTTACCACGTAGGCTTTGTACTCCGTAGTAAGCGTTTTCCGGGACTTGTAACGTTCCTATTGAATCGCTTTCCAAACGTGTTGTGTTTACCATTTTACCCACCTCATAAGTTTTATAATTCGATTATAAAACTATAAAGGTTTCCCGTCAATATTAGGAAAAAAATAAATATTTTTTTTATTTTAATAAAAAATAAACGTAAATTTTTAGTTATTATAAAAAAAAAGGTTGAAAATTTTAAAAAATTAAAGTATAATCAAAATATGAGAGAACTAGATAAATTAGATATTCAAATATTAAAACTGTTGCAAAATAATGCAAGAATTCCCGTTTCGCAAATAGCAAAGGAAGTTTTTGTGTCAGCGCCAACTGTGGCAACTAGAATTGAAGAACTTACCCAAATGGGAATAATTAAGGGCTATTACACCGAGATAGACAATTCCGCGTTTTCTAACGTAATAAAAGCGTATATAGATATGGAAGTATCGCCCGAAAAGAAAAACGAACTTTACGATTATTTGATTTCTAACCCCGCAGTTATGGAATGTAATAGGGTAACGGGCGACTATTCTTTACTTATTAAAGTGGTATTTAAGAATACGTTAGAGATGGATAAATTTATCAATACTTTACAAGTATATGGCAGAACGAAAACACAAATAGTGTTCTCTACCATAATTAGCCATAGAGGGGTAATTATTTAGTAGCTAAAAATCGTTGACAAACGGTAAAAAAAATGTTAAAATAAACAAAACTTAAAAAGACTGTGATGAAGAGTTAACGGTAATTAAGCCGTCCAAAGAGAGACGGGTTGGTGAAAACCGTCGTCGGCGATACCTGTTATGTAACTTCGGAGTCGAAGGGAAGAAAGTTTTATAAAACCGTAGACCCCTTCCGTGTCTGCTACGTTAACGCATAGGAATTGATGGATTCCGAAGTGGCGATTTCGCAATTTGAGTGGTACCGCGGGTGCATAAGCGCTCGTCTCAAAGTAAAATCTTTGGGGCGGGTTTTTTTTCGCCCAACAGGAGAATTTATGGAACAAATGACATTAGATTTTAAAATCAAGGAAATGGGTAAACGTATCCGTGAACTTCGTGAAATCGAGGGGTTAACCCAAGCCCAAATGGCTGATAAAACCGGCGTTGAACTTTCCGAGTACGTTGCTTGTGAAAAGGGCGAAAGCGACTTAAACTTTGCGTTTATATATAGATGCGCAAACGTTTTCGGCGTAAACGTAACTGATATTATCGAAGGTTACAGTCCTATGCTTTCTGCTTACACTTTAACCAGAAAGGGCGAAGGACAAGAAATTGCTAACGCTCACGGCATGACCTACTATAACCTTGCTTATGCTTTTCAGAACAAAATTGCAGAACCCTTGTACGTTAAGAGCGTTTTCGACCCCGAAGCGCAAGGTAAACCCGTAGAGTGTACTACTCATGCAGGTCAAGAATGCGATATCGTAATTGAGGGCGAACTTTTAGTACAAATCGGCGGTCATAAACAAATATTAAAAGAGGGGGACAGTATTTATTACGACAGTTCTACACCTCACGGTATGATGGCTGTTGGAGGTCGTGACTGTATTTTCTATGCTATCGTATTAAATCCGCAAGGCGACCAAGTAAGCGACTATACTCACAAAAATACAGTAACTACCGGTGTAAGCAGTAGGGCTATCACTAAGGACGAAAAGAGCCGTGAATACCAAAAATTTATTACCGTCACAGAAGACCAAAACGGCGCTCCTTTAAACATCGAGTTTAAAAATACCGATAAGTTTAACTTCGCTTACGATATAATAGACGCTATTGCTAAGCGTGAACCCGATAGACTTGCAGTAATGCACGTTTCAAAAGATAAAACTGAAAGAAGAATAACTTTTTCTGACCTAAAAAAACAGTCTAATAGATGCGCTAATTATTTTAAATCGTTAGGTATTAAGAAAGGTGACAAAGTACTTTTGGTGCTTAAACGTCACTATCAGTTCTGGTACGCAATGCTAGGTCTTAATAAACTCGGTGCCATCGCTATCCCTGCAACAAACCAACTATTAGAACACGACTTTGAGTATAGATTTAAGACGGCGGAAGTTTCGGCAATTGTTTGTACTGCCGACGGCGATACTGCTATAAACGCTGAAAAGGCTTCGGAAAAATGCCCTATGCTAAAAACTAAAATTATGGTAAACGGCGAAAGGGACGGCTGGCGTAACTTTGACGATGAATACGTTTTATACAGTACACATTTTAACCGTACCGAAGACACTGCCTGCGGTAACGACCCGATGTTAATGTACTTTACGTCAGGCACTTCGGGTTATCCAAAAATCGCAGTACATAATTATAAATATCCTTTGGGACATTTCCATACGGCAAAATATTGGCACGCAGTAGACCCCGACGGTTTGCATTTTACTATTTCAGATACTGGTTGGGCAAAAGCAATGTGGGGAAAACTCTACGGTCAATTATTATGCGAAGGTGGGGTATTTGTTTACGACTTTGACAGATTTGACGCAGCAGATATTCTTCCTATGTTTGAAAAATATCACATTACAAGTTTCTGTGCTCCGCCTACAATGCTACGCATGTTGATAAAACAGGACATTTCTAAATACGATTTCTCATCAGTACGTCATATGACTACTGCTGGCGAAGCATTAAACCCCGAAGTTTATCATCAGTTTGAAAAACTTACAGGACTTCAAATACACGAAGGCTTCGGACAAACAGAAAGCACAATGATTATAGGTAACCTTATCGGCTCACCGCACAAAGTAGGATCTATGGGTAAGCCTGCGCCCATTTACGACGTAGATATAGTAGACGAAAACGGCAAGTCAGTTGCAGTGGGCGAGGTAGGAGAAATCGTCGTAAACGTAGACAAAGGCGCACCTTGTGGCTTGTTTATGGGATATTACCATGACCAAGAAAAAACCGACGAAGTATGGCACGACGGAATGTATCACACGGGCGATACTGCTTGGCGCGACGAAGACGGATACTTCTGGTACGTAGGCCGTGTTGACGACGTTATTAAGTCGAGTGGATACCGTATAGGACCGTTTGAAATCGAATCAGTTATTATGGAATTACCTTACGTATTAGAATGTGGCGTTTCGGCTAGTCCTGACGAAGTTCGTGGACAAGTAGTTAAAGCAAGTATCGTTTTAACTAAGGGAACCGAACCTACCGAAGAATTAAAGAAAGAAATACAAACTTACGTAAAAGAACATACCGCACCTTATAAATACCCGAGAATAGTAGTATTTAAGGACGAACTACCCAAAACTACTAGCGGTAAAATTCAAAGAAATAAGTTATAAACAAATTATAAACTTCGTGTGTCTTCAATTTGTTCTTGTGTGGTTAAGTTAATTTAACAAAGGAGAAAAATATGGTAGAATTTTTAAACTCAGCTTTTTCCGCTTTCGATGGTGGAATGTTTAACGTAATGCACAATTTTGCAGAATTTGCGGGTTCTGTTTTCACACCTTTTTTTAAGATTATAACGTTGATGGGTGAAAAAGGTTTAATTTTCTTTGTGACAGCGATAATTTTAATGTTGTTTGCTAGAACTAGAAAGTTAGGAATATGTATGTTCGGTGCAGTGGCGTGTGGGGCGATTTTTACAAATTTAATCTTAAAAGATATTATTGCTCGTCCGCGTCCGTTTGAAAGTAGTTCTGAATTTGCAAAATTTTGGAACTTTGTCGGTAGTCCCGCAGAAGACGGTTATTCTTTCCCATCAGGGCATATGACCGCTATAATGTCAGCAATGACTGCGATGTTTATACTTTGTAATAAAAAATGGAGTTGGGTAGGTTTTGTTGGTGTATTATTAATGGGTGTTTCAAGAATATACTTAATTGCACACTATACTACTGACGTATTAGCGGGTATTGCTGTCGGTGCTATCGCAGGGGTAATAGCATTTGTTATTACTAAACTTATTTACAATCTATTAAATAAATATTCGGATAAAAAGTTTTGCGATTTCGCATTGAATTGGAGTTTGTTCAAAAAAGAAACGGAAAAGAAAGAAGATAACCTTTCGCTATAAAAACATATTATAAATCTAAAACCACTAATGGCAACGATCAGAAAATAGTTTTTAAAATTTGAAAGCATAACGAAAAAAGAGGTATAACGAAAATTCTCGTTATACCTCTTTTTTACTTTTAAGCTAATGTACGCTATATCCTAATTAAAGAAAAGCTTATTTAAGAAATCTAAATTTTCTTCGTTATCTAAGACAATATCTACAAATAAATCATAAATTTCCAACAGCTCTTCATCAATGGGCTCTCCATTTTCCTGAGCGGAAACCAAAGACGCTACTTTTATATCAAGTTTGCTTTGCAAATTACAGATAGTATCATCATCCAAAATTTCTATTTTTAAATCCTCTAATAATTTTTTAATTTCCTTTTTTGCTGTTGCGTTGAATTTGTTTTTTTGAATTTCGCTTAACATATTTCTTTTTCCGTCCTTTTTTACTTATATTTACTAAATCAAAATCCCTTCTATCTTGTCGACTAATAGGTCTACAAGAAACAACATTGTTATTTGTTGGGTTAATGATTGTAGTAGCTTGTTTTCCTACGCGATTATAAGACGGTTTTCCGTCTTCATATTTAACCTTTGAAATGCCGTTTGGTTTTGTAAATAAATTACGTAGCACGTCAAATTTATTTATATGCCTACTTTCATCAACTATGCGTTTTTGAGCGTGCTTTGTGATGGTGTATTTCCCAACCTTAACTCGTTTTGTGTCTTTTTTTGCCATATTTTTTTTAGGCTTAAATAAAAAACTAATTATACTCATATTTTATCACCTCCTCGTATTATTAGTCAAGGTCTTGCCTTGCAAATATATATTATCATTGTTTCTAAAATTAAAAAATGGCAAATATCTATGCACAACCTTTGCTACAAAAACAGTGCATGGAATTATGCAAAAAAGCTTAAATAAAGGAAAATTATGGTAAAATTAGTGTTGAATCCAATTTATCATATTGACATTTTACGCTACAAGTTGTATAATAAAAATATGAGTAATAGC
>JAZRGZ010000057.1:0-13075 GCA_045644505.1 Christensenellaceae bacterium
AAAGAAAAAAATAGAAGTGAAAGGAAAAGACAAATGGGTTTGTTTATATTTTTCTTCATATTAGCTGTTTAACCTCATATTATTCGTTTAAGCACAAAATCAAGTACTATATAAATTAATTAACGTTTTAATAACCATTTCACGCATAACGAGATAATCGATGTATTCATGCTTATCAAATACGTATTCGTGTGAAAAGGACTGAATGATATTCATAGCAAAATGAATTTTTTCCATAACGTTTTCTAGACTTACGTTTAGGCTAGAAAGCTTATTGCTAATTTTTTCGGTAATGTTGTCTTCAAGTTGTATAAACTTAGCGTTCACCGCTTCGTCTGTGTTTGCAAGCGAATGCAACGCTTCGTGAATCTTCGTGTTGTTTTTATGAATTTTTATCGTTTCATCTATAACTTTGGGAATAACGTCTTCAAAAGCTACTGGATATTTGAGTTTGTCAAATATTTTAAGGATGGGTTGTATAACACGCTCGATATATATCTCTAAAACGCAAATTAAAATATCACGTTTATCTTGAAAATAACCGTAAACAATACCTGTCGAAACACCTGCACGCCTAGCGATTTCCGCCGTGTTCGTGCCGTAATATCCTACTTCCGAGAATAATTCGTAACCCGCTTGAATTATTTTGCTTTTCTTTTCGATAGACCGTTCTTGTCTAGGTTGTCTTACTTCATTTTTCATAACGAATATATTATATAATACATTTAAAATTATGTCAATAAAAAATATTTTAAAAACCTGAAAAAAGTTTCACATTTTTGTTGACAAAGTTATATATTAATGATAATATAAGTTTGCAAACATGAAAAAAGTTTCACATTTTATTAAAGGAGGAATGCATGAAGAAACTTAGCGAATTTAGAATTGGTGAAACGGGTGTTATATACAAAGTGGACGGAGAGCCGAAAATTAGAAGAAGGCTTTTCGATATGGGAGTAACGCCGGGTACAGAAGTGTATTTAAGAAAGAAAGCGCCGTTTGGCGACCCAATAGAGATTAATATTAGAGGATACGAACTGACGTTGAGGCTAGCCGAAGCCGAATTCGTGTTAATGGAGGTTAAGTAATGTTAAAATTTGCTCTTGCGGGTAATCCTAACTCGGGTAAAACCACTTTATTTAACAATCTTACGGGGTCTACCGCACACGTTGGTAACTGGCCGGGTGTTACCGTAGACAAAAGAGAAGGCGTATATAAAAAAGGTGCTGAGCCCGTGTCAATCGTAGACCTTCCGGGGATATATTCGTTATCGCCCTATACTCCCGAAGAAGTAATTACCAGAAATTACATATTAGACGAAAAACCCGATTGTGTCATTAATATCGTTGACGTTACTAATCTAGAAAGGAACTTATATCTAACCACTCAAATTTTAGAGATGGACGTTCCAGTAGTCGTTGCGCTTAATATGATAGACGTTATAGAAAAGCAAGGCGATAAAATTGACGCTAAAAGCTTAGAAAAGAAAATCGGCGTACCCGTTGTCAAAGTATCGGCTTTAAAAAATAGCGGTCTTACTGAACTTATGAATAGGGCGTATGAAGAATGCAGAGTAAAAAGAACGGGTAAAACGGTTCTTGAAGATTGCAAAATTTCCCATCTAATAGGCGACGTCAAGTTAGCGCTTGAAGGACAAGAAATAGAAAATCCCTTGTTTCACGCGATAAAACTTGTAGAAAACGACGAGTTAGAAATTCAAATGCACCCGACCACCTTAAAGACGGTAGAATTATTTAAGGCGCATTTTTATGACGAACTGTTCGGAACCGACTTAGAAGCACTTATTGCCGATGCGAGATATAAGTACATATCAAAACATTTTTCCCCGACAATGACCAAAAAACAAAAAGGCATTGTAGATACGAAATCTGATAAAATCGACCGTGTATTAACTAATAAATGGGCGGGCATTCCAATATTTTTAGCAATATTGTTCGCAATGTTTCATCTGACTTTTGGTGAAGATTACTTATATTTAGGAAAAATTTTTAATCTTCCCGCTCTTGACGTGGGCGAAAGTTTCGGCGCGTCGCTACTCGCTTGTGTTTACGACGGTGCAGTATTTTCACCGGGTGTTATACTGTTTAATCTTATGGGTCTGTTTACCGAAACGGTATTCGGTTGGTTGGTTTCTCTGATAGAACTTATGGGTGCATCACCTGTAATTTTAAGTTTTTTAGGCGATGGCGTATTTAGTGGGCTTTCAGGCGTACTTTCTTTCGTACCGCAAATAGTATTTCTTTTGATGCTTTTATCAATTTTAGAAGACAGCGGTTATATGGCGAGAGTTGCGTTTATTTTGGATAGAATTTTCCGTCGTTTCGGAGTTTCTGGTAGAGCGTTTATCCCTATGATAATGGGTTTCGGTTGTTCTATTCCCGCTATGATTAACACAAGAACGCTAGCGGACGAAAGAGAAAAAACCATGACGTTAAGAACTATTCCGTTCTTTTCCTGTGGCGCGAAGTTGCCCATCCTTGCAGCCGTGTCGGGCGCAGTTGCGTCGCTTATCGGAATAGACGGTGGTATAATAAGTTTTTCTATGTACGTTTTGGGTATGGTAACTGCCGTTCTTAGTATATTACTTATGCGTTCTACCACTCAACGTGGCGAAGTTTCTCCCTTTATTATGGAACTTCCCTCATACCGTATGCCGAGCTTTAACGCGCTTATGATACATTTGTGGGATAAGACCAAACACTATATAGAAAAAGTATTTACAGTAATTTTAGTATCCACTATCGTTATTTGGCTTTTATCAAATTTCAGTTGGAGTTGGGAATTTTTAATGCAAGAAGTAGACGGCGAAATGGTAAACGTCCGCATGAACGAAAGCATTTTAGGTTCTATCGGCATGTTTATTCAGCCGTTGTTTACTCCATTAGGGTTAGGTGTTCAATTAAACTCTAACGGTTGGGTATTTGCGGTTGCCGCAATTACGGGATTAATAGCAAAAGAAAACGTTATTTCTACTTTTGGTGCGCTCGCAGCGTGTGTTGCAGGCGGTATGGTTGCAACGGAGGAGGGTGTAGGTGAAGTTCTTGCTATGATGCATAGCGTGGGCGTAACTCCCTCGGCATTATGGCCTGCGATGATAGCGTTTATAGTGTTTAATATGACGACTATACCGTGCTTTGCAGCGGTTGCTGCGGCAAAAGGCGAAACGCCTAAGGGTAAATTTAAATGGACGCTTTTATTTTGGATAGTAGCATCGTATATTGCAAGTAGTATAACCTACTTAGTACTTTCTTGGTGGTGGACTTCGTTTATAATAATTGCCTTAGCAGTTATAATCGGTTTTGCTATAAAAATTTATAATAAAACGCATCCCTTAAAGAAAAGCAGATAAATTATAGGAGATATTTATGACGTTAATTGATTACGTAATTATAGGCTTAGCCTTATCGGTAGTCGCGTTAACCATAACTATTAGCGTACGCAATAAAAAGAAAGGTAAAACTTCTTGCGGTTGCGACTGTGGAAAATGTAACGGTTGCGGACTAAAAAACAACGAGCAATCTCATAGCAGAGAATTAGATAAATAACTACAAAAAACCAAAAACTTTGCTCTCTAATTAGGGCGAAGTTTTTGTTTTACTTGACTAAAACCCCATAAAGGGTTATCATAAATTTATAGGGAAAAGGTATGGAAAAGAGATTTTCGGTTATTGGTATGAGTTGCGCTAACTGTGCGCTAGGAATAGAAAAAGGCTTAAAAAAAATTGACGGTATTAATTTTGTTAACGTTAGTTTAATGGCTAAAAGCATGACCGTTGATTTCGACGAGGGAAAAATTACCTACCAAACACTTATTGATGCCGTAACAAAGTTAGGGTATACGGCAAAGATTTTTGACGAAAGAAAAAAGATTGTAGACGATACGTCTTGTTCTATAAAAAAACGTTTTATAACTTCTTTAATTTTGCTTATACCGTTACTCTATTTTTCGATGTCAGATATGCTAAATTTGCCAAATACGTCTTGGTGGATAAATCTTAGCGTTCAAGCGACGTTAACCACTGCGATTATAATAATTAACTTTAACTTTTTCAAAAAAGGTACAAAAGCCTTAATAAACGGCGCCCCAAATATGGATACGCTAATATTGTTAAGCGCGGGCGCCTCTTACTTGTTTAGTATAGTGGTGTTTGCGCTTAGAGTTTTTAAGCTTATATCGTCCGCACAAATTTTCTTTGAAGCCTGTGCTATGGTTCTTACCCTTGTGACGTTAGGTAAATGGATAGAAGAAAAGGCTAAAAGCAAAACTGGGGACGAGATAGAAAAACTTTCTTCTCTTATACCCGAATATACCACCTTAGTTATTGACGGCGAACAAAAACGCATAAAAACAAGCGAGCTAAAAATTGGTGATATCATACTCATAAAATCGGGTGAACACGTTCCCGTCGACGGTGAAATATTAGAAGGTACGGCAAACGTAGATAAATCGGTTATTACTGGTGAGAGTTTACCGGTAGAACTTATATCGGGGGATAAAATAACTTCGGGTTGTACGGTAGTCAGTGGTGCAGTAACAGTAAAATGTGTTTCTGTTGGAGAGCAAACTCTTTTTGAAAAGATTATTCAAACTGTAAAAACTGCAAGCGAGTCTAAACCACCAGTTCAAAAACTAGCCGATAAAGTGTCGGGAATATTTGTTCCTATTGTGGCTATTATTGCTGTTTTAACCTTAGTGATATGGCTAATTTTTACACGTTCTGTATATCAGGCATTTAATTATGCGGTAAGTGTTTTGGTCGTGTCCTGTCCTTGCGCGTTAGGTTTAGCTACACCTGTTGCAATTATGGTAACTTCTGGGAAAGGTGCTAACATGCGTGTTTTGTTTAAAAACGCCACGACCGTTCAGTCAATTAGCAGTGTTGACTGTGTTTTGATAGATAAAACTGCAACACTAACCGTCGGTAAGCCTAGGGTGGTAAAGTTCGTTAACTATTCAAATATCTCCGATAAAGAACTTAAACAAATTTGTTCGGCGCTAGAAAAAAAATCTTCACATCCGCTTGCCGACTGCTTAGTAAATTTTTGCGGTAAATCAAAAAAAATAATAGAAGATTACGTCTATTACGTAGGCTCGGGTGTGTCGGGTAGGATAGACGGAAAAACTTATTATTTGGGTAATAAAAACTCAGTAACCAGCCACTTAAAACAAAGAGTCGATGAACTGTCAGAAATAGGTTATACTTTGTTGGTTTTGTCTGACGAACAAGATATTTTGTGTACTTTCCATATAGCCGATAAATTGAAAAAAGACGCTAAAAAAACGATTGATTATCTTAAATCTAAAAAGATGAAAATTGCTATGATAACGGGTGATAACCGTCAGGTAGCAGAAAGAATATCGGTAGAACTTGGTGGAATAGAATTCATAAGCGACGTTTTACCGCAAGATAAATTGAAAATAGTAAAGGAATACAAAAGTAAGGGATATAAAGTGGCGTTCGTTGGCGATGGCGTAAACGACAGCCCTGCAATTAAAGGTGCCCACGTGGGGATTGCCGTAGGCAATGCAACGGAAATAGCAATAGATTGTGCTTCCGTTGTGCTTTTGGGCGACAACGTAAGTTTGCTTGCAGATGCTTTGGGTTTGGGTAAACATGCCTTTAACGTTATAAAGGGTAATCTTTTCTGGGCGTGTTTCTATAACGTCTTAGCAATTCCAATAGCAAGCGGATTGCTTTGGTTTATAGGACTAAAATTAACGCCCGCAATAAGTTCGATATGTATGTGTTTAAGTTCGCTGTTTGTGGTAACTAACGCGTTGAGGATAAATAATTATAATACTCAAATTAAAGGGGAAAAGAATATGAAAGTCTATATTGACGGTATGATGTGTAAGCATTGTGAAAAAAGAGTAAACGAAATTTTATCTTCTCTTGACGGAGTAGAGAGTGTAAGTATTAACCTAAAAAAGAAATATGCCGAGATAAACGGAAGTCCCAATAAAGAAATTCTCACTCAAAAAATAACAGAAGCAGGTTATGAAGTTATAAAATTTAAATAATAACAAAATAAAACACCCCGTACTACTGAATTAGTACGGGGTATTTATTTACGATAAAAATTATAAGTTTTCAAAAATTAATTTAATTCCCATATCTTTTACGAGCTTGTGCGCCGTTTGTAAACGGACGGGTTTGTATTCACGGATAATATGGCTGTCAAAACCGATAGAGAGTTTAACACCCGATTTTTTTACTATTTCTTGTTGGTGTTTATTTTTGAAAAATTCTGTGACGTAATCGTGTGCCTTAAACTCGTGCGAACTGTCAAAATTTACGTTCAGTTCCCAGAATATACCGTTTTCAGCCATTTTTTTAAAATAGCGATAGGGGTCTATTGCTTGTTTTTCTAAAAAGCCAAACAAATCTGTGTGAGCAATGCCCATCACACAACCGCAACGCTTAGCAAAAGAGAAAATGTCGCCGTTAGTAATCGAGTTGGGTTTGTCAAGTCCTTCAACTAAACAGTAATCGAAAAAGGATACGTCTGTTCTGTTGGGTAAAGCGTAATTGTCTTTTCCTATTACCGTAGCGATTTCTATACCGCATAAAATCTTAATTTTTTTTGCGTACTTTTCTTTCAAAAGCTTTATATGGTCATAATACCTTAAAAGCGCTTGATCGTAATCGGTATTTAAATTTGTACCTTGATTGTAGCAGGCTTGTTTTCTAGCTAGACCTACACCGTGATTATGGTCGGAAATTCCAAGCAAGGTAATACCGCTTGCTATGGCTGTTTCGATAACCTTTTCGGGTGTGTCGTTACAATCGAAAGAATAATAAGTATGCGCGTGTAAATCTTGAAGCATAATGCCTCCGTTAACTTTGTATGTTTGTAATTATAATACAAAATTTTTCTAAAACCAAGCAAAACGAATAAAAATTAGTAAATATAATTAATTTTTTTGTTATCCGCATCGGGTGGGGTAAAATCTGTTACTACTATATCGTATTCGGAAAGGTCGGCAAGTCTATACGTGGCGAAAGCGTCGAATTTAGTATGGTCAACCAAAAGTACACGCTTTTTACAACGCTCAAATGCGACCTTTTTTATTTCTTTTTGTTCGATAGAACGCTCGTAAGATGCACCGTCGTGAATACCAGCGCAAGAAGACAAAAACAAATCAAAAGTAAAATCCATTAACTGTCTTGCCGCGTAAGTGCCTGTCGCTGCGTTAGTCTTAAATTCAATGTTACCGCCTATTAAAATAAGCGTGAGATTGCTTTTTTTGGACAATTGCATAGCAGTTTGCAAATTGTTTGTCACAACTGTTTTATTAGTTAAATCTATGCGTTCCGCAAGAGCTAACGCCGTAGAGGAGCTATCGACGAAAACCGATTTAAAAGGGGGAATGTGTAAAATTGCTTTGGTTGCTACACGTTCTTTTTCGTTAGCGTTTTTTTCCATACGAAAGAACATAGAAACTTCTTCGGAATTTTCGGGTAAAATAGCACCACCGTGACTGCGCTCTACTAAACCCATATTTTGCATTTCCATTAAATCGCGTCTTATTGTTGCTTCGCTGACGAACAATTCTTTTGCCAGAATTTTTACACTTAATTTTTTAGAAACTTTTAACGATTGTAAAATGACTTTCTGGCGCTCTGTTAATGCCATAACTTTTTCTCCTTAATAAAAAACGTTCAAACATTTTTGTTCATTTGTGTTCATTTTTGTTCATATTATAGTGCAAAAAAATTTTTTTGTCAATCTTTCGAGCATATATGACAAAATAAAAAAAATATGCTATAATAACCACAAATAGGTAATATTGTGTTTTTTAGATAAAAATTACCCAAGATGTTGTTGTTTTAAAGTAAAAAGCACCAATTTGACAATTCTTTTGTAAAAAATAACATAAAAAGAGGAGTAAAATGAAAATTCTTGTAGTAAACGCGGGTAGTTCTTCATTAAAATATCAGTTATTTGATATGCAAACGGGAACTGTTTTGGCAAAAGGTAACTGCGAAAGAATCGGTATTGACGGCGTTATCACGCATAAACGTCCCGGCAAACCCGATTATAAGACGGAAGCTGATTTTTCAGACCATAGCAAAGCTATAACTTACGTACTCGAATTGCTCACCGACAAAACGTGGGGCGTTATCGAAAGCGTAGACGAAATCTTCGGTGTAGGACACCGTATTGCACACGGTGGCGAAAAGTTGCGTAAATCTTGCGTAATAGGCGATGAAGAACTTAAATATTTAGAAAGTATTGTTGGTCTTAATCCGCTTCACGGTCCGCCTGCTATCAGCGGTTTAAGGGCGTGCAAGGCTGTTTTGCCTAACGTAAAACACGTTGGCGTATTTGACACCTCGTATTATTCTGATATGGAAGATTACGCCTACATTTATCCTATTCCTTACGAATTGTATGAAAAGCATAAAATTAGACGTTACGGTTTCCACGGAACTTCGCATAGATACGTTGCAGGTAAGGCTATGGAACTGTTGGCAAATAACAACGCAAAAATTATTACTTGTCATTTAGGTAACGGTTCTTCCATTACGGCAACGGTAAACGGAAAAGCAATAGACACCTCTATGGGCTTTACTCCGCAAGACGGCGTGCCGATGGGTACTCGTAGCGGTGCGTTAGACCCCACCGTTCCCACGTTTATTATGAAAGCTGAAAATTTAACGGCAGAGGAAACTGAAAAAGTGTTAAATAGCAAATCGGGTTTGTTTGGCGTTTCGGGTGTGTCTAGTGATTGCAGAGATATTCGCGAGGCTTCTGCAAACGGAAATAAACGCGCAACTCTTGCTTTACAAATCTTAACGCATAACGTTAAAAAGATTATCGGTTCTTACGTTGCTGAAATGAACGGTGTAGACGCGTTGGTGTTTACCGCGGGTATCGGCGAAAACGATAGAGAATTGCGCTCTGCGGTATGTAAGGAAATGAGCTATTTAGGTATAGCAATCGACGAAGAAATCAACGCGACTTGTCCTAGTGGAGAAATCGCTGATATTTCAGCAAAAGACGCTAAGGTAAAAACTTTTGTTATTCCCACAAACGAAGAATTTATGATAGCGTTTGACACTTTAAATTTATCAAAATAAAAACAATAAAAAAATATTATAATTTTTATAGAAAGGAGTAATTTATGAAATCACCTTTTGAAATCAAAAAAGAAATTTGCGAAGTAGGACACAAACTTTGGTTAAAAGGTTTTGTTGCAGCAAACGACGGTAACATCTCGGTAAAGATTAACGACCACGAATTTTATTGCACCCCCACTGGCGTGTCTAAGGGTTCGTTAACACCCGATATGATTATTAAGGTAGATGAAAACGGCAAGAAGTTAGAAGGTAAGCTCAATCCTTCTTCGGAAATTAAAATGCACATGCGTGTTTATAAAGAACGTCCTGACGTTACTGCCGTTGTGCACGCGCATCCTCCCGTAGCTACTGCGTTCACGGTTGCTGATATCGAACTTGACCAATATATTCTTCCCGAAGCAGTACTTACCATCGGTAACGTACCTACTTGTGATTATGGTACTCCGTCTACGATGGAAATTCCTGATTCGTTAGACCCGTATCTTCAAAACCACGACGCATTTTTACTTCGTAACCATGGTGCATTAACCGTTGGTTGCAACTTAAACAAAGCCTTCTTTGTAATGGAAGAAGTTGAATTCAACGCAGTTATTTGCAAACACGCAATGGATTTAGGCGCAGTTCACGAAATTTCTAGCAATCAATTAAAGAAATTAATGGAATTGAGAAAGAAAATGAATCTTCCCGGTCGTCACCCCGGTATCGACTACGGTACAGAGCAAACCGCAGGTTGCGATTGCGATAAAGAAGAACTCGTTGCTTTGGTTACGCGTAAAGTTTTAGAAGCGCTTAACAAATAATTCCTTGTAGTTTTAGGAGAAAATATATGACGATGAATTGGACGGAAGCCCAAATCGAACAAGTCGTTGCGTCTGTGCTTAAAAATTTAAGCACACAAACCACGGCAAACACTAGCGATTGGGATTCCACACAATATAACGGACGAACTCTCGTCGGTATATATGCTGATATGAACGACGCAATTGAAGCTGCAACGGTAGGGTATAAAGCCGTTCGCGCAATGTCGTTAGAAGAGCGTGAAAAGGTTATCTCGGCAATTCGTGAGTTGACTCGCAAGGAAGCGCCTATCATGGCAGAGCTTGGTGTTGCCGAAACAAAAATGGGACGCGTTGCTCATAAGATTGCAAAACATATTCTCGTTGCAGATAAAACTCCCGGAACTGCGGACATCGTGTCTTCGGCAAAAACGGGTGATAACGGTTTAACGCTCACCGAAATGGCGCCGTTTGGGGTTGTAGGCAGTATTACTCCAAGCACCAATCCTTCGGAAACGGTAATCTGTAACAGTATAGGTATGATAGCTGCGGGAAACGGTGTAGTTTTCAATCCGCACCCCAACGCTATCGCTACTTCTAACTATGCAGTTGACCTTGTAAACCGCGCAAGCGTGTCGGTAGGCGGACCAAAAGTACTTGTCGCTTCGGTTGTAAAACCTACCTTAGACTCAGCGCAAATTATGTACAAGCACCAAAATATACGGTTGTTAGTATGTACGGGCGGTCCCGGGGTAGTAAAGAGCGTGTTGTCAAGCGGTAAAAAGGCAATCGGTGCAGGTGCAGGTAATCCTCCCGTAATCGTAGACGACACTGCCGACGTTAGAAAAGCAGCCAAAGATATAATCGACGGATGTTCTTTTGATAACAACCTTCCTTGTATTGCAGAAAAAGAAGTTTTTGCTTTTAAGAATATTGCAGACGAGTTAATTAGCGGAATGCAAGAAAACGGGGCTTATAAGATTAACAAAACCCAAGCAAGTCAATTAGCAGATATAGTTTTAGTAGATTCAAAAAATCCTAAGACTGGTATTGTTAAAAAGACGGTTAGCCGTGATTGTGTAGGTAGAGACGCAAAGGTGTTGCTAGAAAAAATCGGCGTAAAAGTTTCAGACGATATTCGTTGTATTATTTGCGAAACCGACTTTGACCATCCGTTTGTACAACATGAGTTAATGATGCCGATTTTACCCATAGTTCGCGTCAACAATATAGATGAAGCTATTGATTTAGCGGTAAAAGCTGAACACGGAAACCGCCATACGGCGCACATGCACTCTAAAAACATCGACCATTTAACCAGATTTGCTCGCGCGGTAGAAACGACTATTTTCGTTAAAAACGCGCCTTCGTATGCAGGTATAGGTTTTGGAGGTGAAGGTCACACGACGTTCACTATTGCAGGACCTACCGGTGAAGGACTTACGAGTGCCCGTAGTTTTACGAGATATCGTAGATGTGTAATGGTAGACAATTTTAGGATTATTTAATTAAGTTAAGGAGAAAAAAATGGATATTACGTCTATTCAAGTAGAAAATATAGTCCGTAAAGTTCTTGGTGAAATGAGTGGTACAAAAACTGCAAGTTCAAATAAAATTCCCAAGACCGCCAAAGTAGCAATGCTTACGGCAACCAAACGTATCGAAGTGAAAGAGTATCCCATTCCGCAATTACAAGATGACGATATCTTGGTAAAAGTAGAAGGTTGTGGCGTTTGCGGTACTGACGTTCACGAATGGAAAGGCGACCCCTTTGGTATTATTCCCGTTACGCTCGGTCACGAGGGAACTGGCGAAATAATTGCTATGGGTAAAAACGTTAAAACCGATACGGCGGGTAAACCTATTAAAATTGGAGATAAAATCGTTACTAGCGTTATCAGTTGTGGTGAATGTCACGTATGTCGTAACCATCCTGCCAACACAAACCTTTGCGACAAACAAGGTGTGTTCGGGTTAATTAAACACAGTGATGCTCAGCCTCTTACGGGTTGGTTTGCCAGTCACCTTTTAATTAGAGGCAAGGGCTCAACGTTTTTCGTTGTTAACGATTTAGATTTAAAAGAAAGAATGTTACTCGAACTCGCGTGCGTATGTGTTCATGCGTTAAAGAGAGCAAATACGACAGGACTTATTAACTTTAATTCAAAAGTTTTAGTTCAAGGACTAGGTCCCGTAGGATTAGTAATGATAAGCGTTTTAAGGGCGGCAGGCGTCAACCATATCATAGCTATTGACGGCGCTCCCAAACGTTTAGAAATGGCTAAAAAACTCGGCGCAAAAACAGTAATCAGTTTCAAAGAAATAACCACTTTGGAAGAAAGAGTAAAACTTGTTAAAGCGCAAGCTAACGGCGTGGGCGCAGACTTTGCTTTCCAATGCACGGGCGCTCCCGCGGCTGCAAAAGATATTTACGAATATATCCGTCGTGGCGGTGGACTATGCGAAATGGGATTCTTCGTTAATAACGGTGAATATAACGTAAACCCTCATTTCGCGATGTGCAATAAAGAAATCAACCTTGTTGGTTCTTGGGATTACAGTGCGGACGATTATCCCACAACGATGGCATTTTTACGTCAAGCGCGTGAAATGAATATTCCGATTAAAGAACTGATTACACACAGTTTCCCGTTAGATAAACTCAACGAAGCGATGGAAGTAAACGTATCACAACAAGGAATTAAAATTTGTTACGTTGCTGACTAATGGGGGAAATAGTATGGCTCTTGGCATGATAGAAGTTTTCGGATTTGCCACTTCAATCGTGGTTGCCGATAAAATGGCAAAGGTAGCGGACGTTAAGGTAGTTGCAATCGATAAGAATAAGCCTGCCGGAGGAGATTCTGCCCGCGTACCTTTGGTTATGGCAATTAAGGTTGAAGGGACTGCGGCTGCGGTAGAAGCGGCAGTTCAGGCAGGAAAAGCGGAAGCTGAAAAAAGACAGTTGTATATTACGCATAAAGTAATTGCAAAACAGAGCGAAGAAATTGAGTGGTTTGCTCAGTTGAATGCGCTTGGTAAAGATAAATTAAGATAAAATTTTATAAAATATAACAAAACAAAAAGGAGAACAAAACAATGATGGAAGCATTAGGCATGGTAGAAACCAGAGGTCTTGTAGCAGCGATTGAAGCAGCAGATGCAATGGTAAAGGCTGCAAACGTAGTACTA
>JAZRGZ010000058.1:0-6573 GCA_045644505.1 Christensenellaceae bacterium
TACCACAGTTTCTAATATAGATGCTAACAACGACAGAGTTCTTGTTACTAAAAATGCAATAGTTACCTTAGAAGATGGCACGCAATATCGTATTCCGCTTAACGTTTACACTAAGGTGTTAACCAAAGCAGACGACCTTAAAGTATTAATAGATACAAACGCTACCGCATATAAAGGCGTAAACGGTTACTATATCCTAGGTAATGACATTATTGTACCTTCGACCTATAAGGGCGTTGCAAACGTTAACTCGTACTTTGTTGGTACCTTAGACGGTGACGGCCACGTAATTTACAACTTAAAAACTGGTAGTGGTGGTTTGTTTAGTGGTATTAACGCAAGAGGTAAAATGATAAACCTAGGCATTACCGTAGACTCAACGTTTAGTGCAACTAACTTGCTAGCTAATAAAATTGGTGGTACGATTGGTACGAACTGTACTTTTAACACTATAAGTTCAGATTTAAGTAAAGTTTTCTTAATTGATAACTGTTACTTTGATATCAACGTTGCTTGGGCTGGTCCAAAAAGTTCTTTGTTCCTGTATACCAATTTCCCCAGAGGGCTAAACATAACTAATACAATATTTGACCTTGCTGAGGGAGTAAAATCTGTCCATACCTCAGACGATACAGGTTATGGGTTAATTTACCAGAATACACTGAAACTTTACACTAGTGAAATTGAGACCAGTACTGGCGCTAAGTATAGATATCTTGGAACAGGTACTACTATTTGGGAATTCTTCAGAAACTCGTACTATATCAACAAAGACTTCGGTATTATTAGTGGTTATAGAAGTGACGACGTTCACACTGCATTTATAGCTGAAAATGATACTGCTAAGTATAATGATACAGATTTTGCTACGATTTATAATACTGGACGTGGTTTGGTAAAAGGTATTGAAAGATACGACAGTTTTGACGTTATGCCTAAAAATAACGTTATCGGTAATGAAAATAAATACAGCACGTTTAACACTGACGTTTGGAATTTCTATAAAGGATATCCTCAATTTAAGGCTATCGTAGAAAAAGATACTAATGAAAATACGAAATTCTTTATAGGAAATTCAGAAACAACTACTGCTAATATAGAAATCGGTCAAAAAACTTCCGTTTATGCTACTTGTATAGGAATTGACGGAACAGTAGAGCCCACTTCGTTAATTTCGGGTAACAACGATATTGTTACTTGCGAAGGCGATACGATTACTGCGAAAAAAGATGGAAATGCTACGGTTACCGCTACATATAAAATTAACGGCGTAGAAATAATTGTAACCTACACTGTTAACGTTTCTATTCCCACTTATGCAGGTAAAGTAATGTACTCGTCGTTAGATGGAAAGATTTACTTCCCCGAATTTAAGGAAGGAGAAGTTGTTTCGTTAGTAGACGAAGAAAATCCAGAAACCATCTACTATGATGCTAGCGTAGTTGTTGATAATATTCCTACTATTGACTCTGCTACGCCCAATGAGATAGTTACTAAAACTGCAATAGTTACCTTAGCAGATGGCACGAAATATATTATTCCGCTTAACGTATACACTAAGGTGTTAACCAAAGCAGACGACCTTAAATCATTAATTAACCAAACTACATTTACAAACAGTGGTAATTATGTGGCTGTAAAAGGTTACTATATCTTAGCTAATGATATAACCGTAACCGACGCTTATGAGCCCGTAACAAACGCTATCTCGTACTTTGTTGGTGTTTTAGACGGTAACGGCCACGCAATATATAATTTAAGAACAAGTGCTAACGGCTTGTTTAATGGTATTAACTATGGCGGTCAAATGAAAAACTTGGCAATTACCGTAGACACGGCGTTTAGCGCACAAGCGTTACTTGCTTATAAGATTGGTGGTACGATTGGTAAGAACTGCACGTATAACTCTATACAGAGTGATTTAAGTAAGGTTTTCTTAATTGATAACGTATATATTGACGTTAACGCTTCTTGGAATGGAAAAGGTAGTATCTTGTTCGGAAGTACGCCTTCTCGTGGATTGAATATAACTAATACCATATTCGACCTTGCTGACGGATTAAATGCAATCCATACAGGTGATGGTGCAGGACGTGGATTTATCTATGAATCTATATATGCTGTTTCAGATGAAATCGACGGTTACAGATATATGGGTAATGATACCACTATGTACGAATTGTACAGTAACTCATATTTCATTAATAAAGACTACGGTTTATTAGCAAGCTATAACACTGACGGTGTAGAACTAGCATTGGTGGCTGAAAACGATAAGGATAGATGCACTTCGCTTCAAACAACATATATTGATGGATGTGGTTTGGTAAAGGGTATTGAAAGATACGACAGCTTTGATGCTATGCCTAAAAAGAATGTTACCGGTAATGAAAATAAATACAGCACGTTTAATACGGACATTTGGGATTTTACTAATAACTATCCTAGATTTAGGGCCATTGTTGAAAAAGAAACAGAAGGGATAGCATCTCAAACTGAATTTTATCTAGGAGGTGGCAGTAATGCCACCTCTTCTGTTATTTACAGCTCAGGTGAGAATAACAGTGTAGACGTTTACGCTACATACGGTGGCGAAACTTATTATCCGACCTTAGAAGTTATTTCAGGTAAATCCGTAACTGTAAATGATTATACAATTACTGCTGTTCCGTTAATGTTGGGAGAATCGGTAGTATCTGCTACTTATATCATTAACGGTTATAAAATTGTACGTGAATACACTATTAGCGTCAAAGGTATAAACTTCATTACTAACAGTTCGTCAGACTACGCTATCGTTATTCCTAACACTTTAAATCTTAATGACACTTCGGCTCTTGCTTATGCGGTTAACGATTTACACGATTATGTTAACTATGCCACTGGCGGTTCGGTTGATTTGGCAGTTATTAAAGCTTCCGAATTCAATGCTCAAACTTATCCTAAATATATTTCCGTTGGTAAAACAGGTCTTTTAACCCAAGACGTTACTAGCGTTACTTCAACTCTTGGTGACGACGGATTGTACTATTTCAGTGACGGTGACGACATTTACTTCACTGGCGCAACTAATTACGGTGTTGCCAACGGTATTTACGACTTTTTAAGAACCTATTTCGGGTTTGAAGCTGTTACAGACAACGTTGTTATTTATACCCAAAACGTTTCCGACGTTTCGTTTGCCTCTCTTTACAAAATAGATATTCCTGATATCCCTGAAAGACAGGTCAACGGCGTTAATGCTCAAACACGCGCCCGTCTCGGTGTTCGTAACGGGTACTTGGGTTATAACCTTGGTTCGTTAGAGAAAGAAGGTACTAATACGTATGAAATACCTTTATTCCATAACACCTTAGATTATATTCCTTACGCTACCCACCAAGCAGAACACGGCGCTTACTGGTACGCTACTAACGACAACACTACTATACCTTCTGGTGGTCCCAAAGATATTTGTTATACTGCTCACGGTGACGCTAACCAATATCAAGCAATGGTTAATCAGTTTGTAAGTAGACTACAAGCTATGTTTATTCAACGTTATTCAAAAGGTTATACTTGGAATGCCGTTGCTATCTCTACTGAGGACAACAATACTGTATGTAAGTGTGATGCTTGTGCTACTGCAAAAACGTTATACGGTGGATATAATTCAGGTGCTCCCATTAAGTTTATTAACGATGTAAAGGCAGGTATTGACGCGTGGTTAGAAACTGACGGCTCTAACTATAAGTTTGACAATTTCAAACTTATCTTCTTCGCTTATCAAAGCTTTATTAATGCGCCTGTAAAACTTGACGAAACGACGGGTAAGTACGTTCCTGTTCACGAAGACGTTGTTCTTGATGATGGCGTTATAGTTGCTCTTGCCACCAGTGCTTCGTCTGGCTTGTCGCCTTATTACGGCATAGACCATGAAAAAAATGCTAAGGGTAAAGCTACTATTGAAAAATGGGCTTCAATATCTAACCATATCAATCTCTGGACCTACCAAGCTAACTTTGAAATGTTCTTGTTCTTCTCTGACACGTTTGCTCTTTTTAATGAAAGAGGTCACGAATTCTTTAAAGAAAACAACGTTAACGCTTGGGTAAACCAAAACCATAACGCTAACCAAACCGGTTGGCTTGCATTGAAAGAATACGTAAGCGCTAAACTTATGTGGGACACAAGTGCGGACTTAGAACAAATCTTCGATACGTATTTCAGTGCTGTTTACGGTAATGCTTCCGCTAAAATGAAAGAGTTGTTTAACTTACAACGCGAGGCTTTCCAAGACGCTCTTAATTCTTTCACAACTGCTAAACCCGACGAATCTGTTGCTGGTTACGACTTATCACTTAACGGCTACTATAATGACGTCGACTTGTGGACGCTCGTTAACGGGTATAGAGAAGCTATTACTTTGGTTACAAAAGGTTCTGACGAATACTATCAAATAATTAAAGAAGCAATCGCTCCTTACTATCAACTCTTAACCAACCACAACCGTTACGGTGATTTGTACTCTGCTACCAGTGTTCAAAACTCAATTAAGATGGAAGGTGACGAGCTTACTGCTATTCTCAACCTTAAAGCTGAATTTAAGTCTTTTGTTGAAGAATACGAGGCAAAATGCGGTAGGTTATACAGAACTGAGCATACCGCTGACGTTAGCTCCGATATGTTGTATAACTCTTTGGGGTATAAATATATACATAACGGTCCTGTCTATTCGCTGATTACCTGTTCAATTGGCGGTTATGATACCGGTAATAGAGTTGACGATGCAAAGAAGACGTTATCTGTTGGTAATTTCGACATAGGTTGGGCTTACGGTTATGATGACTACTCTAAATTAAACTATAAAAACGTTAAGATAGAAGTGCTTTCAGGTGAAGACGTTGTTTCTATCACCGTAGGTGTAAAAGCCGATGAAACTACAATCACTCACGTAAATAACGGTTACATTTCTTCTACTAATGCTTATTCTAACCGTAACGCATTCGGTACGCTTAACTGTATTAAAGCAGGCACTGCTGTAATTAGACTTTACTACGACCTCGACGGTGTTACTTACAAGTACGATTTAACTATTACAGTTAAATAATTAACTAAATTTAAAACCCGACTGTCATTCAGTCGGGTTTTTCGTTGCTTTTTAATAATAAAAAAGGCTAACCCAAAGGTTAGCCTTGAATTTTGTTTTTTTATTATTCTGCTTTTTCTTCTACTTTTTTAGCAGTGGTTTTTTTAGTTGTAGTTTTCTTAGCGGTAGTTTTCTTTGCTACGGGTTTTTCTTCAACCTTTTCTTCAACCTTTTCTTCTGCTTTAACTTCTTCTTTTACTTCTAATTTAACTTCTTCTACTACGCCGTTTGTTTTCTTAGCAACGTCGAGTTTTTTAGCGATTTTAGATTTTAAGTTAGAAGCTTTGTTTGCGTGGAAAATATTTTTACCGCAAGCAGAGTCTATCGCAGAAAATACTGCGGGAAGAGAAGCGGTTGCTTTTTCAAGATTGTTTTCTTTAATTAGAGCGAGAATTTTTTTGATTTCGGTTTTTACTTCCGAACGGATAATTTTGTTTTGTTCGGTTTTCTTTTCAATAACTTTTACTCTTTTCTTTGCAGATTTGATATTAGGCATTATATTTGCTCCTTAAAACTGTATTTCGTTAATTTTCTTTTGCTAAATTATTTTAGCATAAAAATTTGTTTTATGCAACTACATTTTAGGGTTTTTCTTACAATTTTAACTTATTTTTGTATTATTTTCATACATTAAACTGTGAAAGAAAATTATATTGTTATTTTTGACAGCGGAATAGGTGGGCTTACTGTTTTAGACGACTTAGCTCGTGCGATGCCTCACCAAAACTTCATTTATATCGGCGATAATAAAAATACTCCTTACGGAAACTTATCCGATGAAAAGTTGCTTAGACTTTCGATGGACTGTTTAAGCGTTTTAAACGGGTATAACGTTAAAGCTGTCGTTTTAGGCTGTAACACTCTTAGCGTTAGTATTAGGGCAAGGTTACAACATTATCTTAACTGCCCAGTGTTTGGAGTTTTTCCGCCCGTTGAAACTGCGTTAGTAAAAAAGGAAAAAGTTCTTTTGCTCGCAACTCCAAGAACAATAGAGCGCTACTCTTCCTATGAAAACTTAACCAAACTTGCTTTACCGTACTTAGCGAAAGATATTGAAGAAAACGCTATGCAATTAAACAAAATATCTTTTAAAAATCATTTACCCGAAAAACTTCTTGATAATTATACCTTTAATCGGGTAATTTTAGGTTGTACTCATTATAATTTTATAAAAAATCAAATTTCTGACCACTTTTGCCCCGCAAAAATAGATTTCGGTAACCACTTTACGGCAAATTTTGTTTCAAATTTTTATAAAAGTACAAAAACACTAGCAAATTACTATCAAAACTCTATTTTATTCTTGGGTGAAAACGCGTGTAAGAATGAAAAAATATATTTTCAAGTGGTCAAAAAGTATTAAATTTAATAAAAATATTTCAAAAAATAGCAAAAAAAAAATTAAAAAAGGGTTGACAGTGGTCAAAAGTGTATGATAAAATAAC
>JAZRGZ010000059.1:0-40651 GCA_045644505.1 Christensenellaceae bacterium
GGTAAAACCGCTAAAAATTTTGTTTATAGAGGTAAATTATGATTAAAGTTTTGCAGTTTGGCGAAGGCAATTTTTTAAGAACGTTCGTAGATTTATATTTCGACACCTTAAATAAAGAAGGTGGGGATTATAAAGTAAACATTGTAAAACCGATAACTTTCGGTAGCTTAGAAAACTTTGTAAAACAAAATAACAAATACCATATAGTTTTACGCGGTATGAAAGGCGATAGCGCGGTAGAAGACGTTTATAAGGTAGACGTGTTAGATAAAGTAATTTCTCCTTTTGAAGATTTAGAAGGTTACTACGCTCTTGCAAAAGACCCCGACTTAAAACTCGTGGTATCCAACACAACAGAAGCTGGTATTTGCTATAACGCCAACGACGACGTTAATGGTTTTGAAAACATTACTTTCCCTGCTAAACTTACGAAGTTTCTATACGAACGTTATAAATCAGGTTTAGACGGCGTATATATGATGCCCGTTGAACTTATCGATAACAACGCAGACGAGCTTTATAAATGCGTAGATAAATATATCGCTTTGTGGAATCTTCCTGCTGAATTCAAAAAATGGAACGACGAACAAAATTATTATTGCAATACGCTTGTTGACCGTATTGTTTCGGGCTATCCCAGAACGCCAGAATTAAAGCAACACTTGTTTGATTTAATCGGTGAAGAAGACAATCTCGTTTCAATCGGCGAACCTTTCGGTCTTTGGGCAGTAGAAGATAAAGGCGACATTGCCAGATACGTTCGTGGCGGTGTACATAACATCGAAGTAGTATTAACCAAAGATATTAAATACTACAAAAAGAGAAAGGTAAGGGTTTTAAACGGCAGTCACACCAACCTAATTCCCGCAGGATTATGGCACGGAAAGGAAACGGTTTACGACTGCATGACCGACGAAAAACTTGTTAAGTTCTTAGAAGATACTCTAACTTACGAAATAGTTCCTTTCGTATCTGTTGACGTAAAGGCTACTACCGTGTTTGCTGAAAGTATTAAAGAACGTTTCTTAAATCCCTACTTAAACCACTTACTTACCAGCATTGCTTTAAACAGCATTTCTAAATGGAAAGCAAGAAACCTTTGTTCTTTCGCTGATTACTATAACAAGTTTGGTAAAATTCCTACTAATATGGTAAAAGGGTTCTCTTATCTTATGGCAATTTACCAAAAAATTGAAAAGTGTGAAGACGGCAAATTCTGCGTTCAGCTTCCGACTAGAAAAATTGAAGTTTTAGACGACTTACCATACTTAGAATTTTTCGCTAACGGTGGCAAAGCAGTAGATTTCATGAAAGACGCAAGCGTTTGGGGTGAAGACTTAACTAAATACGACGGCTTTGAAAACGCAGTAGCTGAAAACGTCGAAAAACTTTATGCAGGTGAAATTTTACTTTAAATAAACAAGAATTATGAACGCTAATAAAAAACAAGCAATATTAAACGAATTTAAAGGTTATTTATTTATGGTTTTGGGGTGCGTTGCGTACGGGTTAAGTACAAGTTTATTTTTAGCACCCAACCAAATAATCGCAGGTGGCATAACGGGTTTAGCCGTTTTAATTAATTATTTAAACGAAAATATCTTAATCGGTATGGTGTCTATCGTGATTAACTTGCCCATACTCGCGTTTGGAATTAAATTTCAAGGCATAAAATTCGTTATAAGGTGTTTAATTACCGTAGCAACGTTAGGTATAATTACCGACCTTTTGACAATTTTTCCCTCGCTTACCGACGATGGAGTGTTAGCGTCTATTTACGGCGGTATATGTCAAGGCATAGGAATAGGGCTGTTCGTAAGATATCAGTTTTCGAGCGGTGGCACTGAACTTTTAGGACGACTCTTATCAAGAGTATTCAAAAGTTTAAGTATACCCGTTTTGGTAGGAATTTTGGACGCTATAATTGTAATAGTAGGCTCTATCGTAACAAGTAATCCATCTAATATGCTACACGCATTAATCGTAGTATTTTTAAGTACTAAGGTATCTGAAATCATATTAGTAGGTTTAGAAAAATCTAAAATGTGCGTAATTATTACCGATAAAGGCGAAGAAATGGGCAAAACCTTAGTCGAAGAAAGTCCGCGTGGCGTAACGCTTATGGATGGTACAGGAATGTATACGGGTAAACATCATAACGTGCTTATTACTTGCGTAAAGAATAGGCAGTTACCTTTATTTAGACAAATTGTTCACGAAGTAGACCCTAACGCTTTCGTGATTATGAACGAATCTACGGAAGTCCGTGGAAAAGGATTTAAGGGGTGGGAATAAAATGAAAGACACAATAATAATAAACAAAAAAGATAACGTTGGCGTAACCTTAAACGGTATGGGAGAAATCCCCGCAGGGCACAAATTTGCATTAAAAGATATTAAAAAAGGCGAATACGTTATAAAATACGGCGAAGTTATCGGTAGAGCAAAAGAAGACATAAAGCAAGGTGACTGGGTACATACTCATAACGTAAAATCGCACTTAGACGAAACGCCTGAGGCATACGCTTATAACTTTTCTGCTAATACTTTTGAGAACAAAAAAGCAACTTTTAAGGGTTTCAAAAGAGAACAAGGTAGGGCAGGTATAAGAAACGAAATTTACATTATACCTACCGTTGGTTGTGTTAACAACGCTTGTATGAGACTGGAACGCCTTGCTCAAAAATACGTTCAAGGTAGCATTGACGGAATTTTCTCATTACCACACCAATTCGGTTGTTCGCAATTAGGTCAAGACAATGAAAATATCAAAAAATTGTTATGCTCGATTGCGTTAAACCCTAACGCTTCTTACGTTTTATTCGTAGGTTTAGGTTGCGAAAACAATGGTTTAGACGGAATTAAGGAATACTTAAAGCCCTTTAACCGCAATAATATCGTTTACTTTAACTGCCAAGACGTTGAAGACGAAATAGCGTACGGCTTAGAAATTATTAAAGATTTTGCAGAAAAAGCAAAAGATTTAAAACGCGAAGACGTAGATTTAAGTGAACTTTGTATCGGTTTAAAATGCGGTGGTTCGGACGGATATTCGGGACTTACCGCTAACCCACTAGTGGGAAGAATTTCCGATAGGTTAGTATCATATGGCGGTAGCGCCGTTTTAACCGAAGTGCCCGAAATGTTTGGCGCGGAACAACTTTTAATGAACAAATGTAAAACAAAAGAAATTTTTGAAAATTACAAGAAGATGATAGAAGACTTCAAGAATTTCTACGTAAGTCAAGGGTTCCCAGTGTACGAAAACCCCAGTCCTGGAAACAAAAAAGGCGGTATAACCACCTTAGAAGAAAAGTCGCTAGGTTGTATCGAAAAAGCGGGTAGCACGGAAATTGTAGACGTTCTAGATTATGGCGATATTGTAAATAAAACCGGCGTATCTACCTTGAACGCACCCGGCAACGATTTAATCGCGTCGACTGCGCTTGCGGCGGCGGGGTGTCAGGTGGTATTGTTTACAACGGGTAGGGGCACACCGTTCTCTACTTTTGTTCCCACAATGAAAATCTCTTCTAACGACCGTTTAGCAGGATTTAAGGATAACTGGATAGATTTTAACGCTTTCGGTATGGACGAAGATGCGCTGTTTGATTTACTCTTAAAAACGGTAAACGGCGAATATAAAGTTAAGAGCGAAGATATAAGAGAAATTGCTTTCTATAAAACGGGAGTAACGTTATAAAAAATAAAATTCTAAAACAAAGGAGAGTAATTATGAGTTACCTAAAAGATAATTTTTTATTAGCCAACAAAACGGCTGAAAAACTTTATAACGATTACGCAAAAGATATCCCGATATTTGATTATCACTGTCATTTACCCGAAAAACAAATCTTAGAAAATAAAGGCTTTAACGACATTTTCGAAATTTGGCTTAAAGGCGACCATTACAAATGGCGTTTAATGAGAAATTTTGGCGTAAACGAAGAATATATCACAGGCGACAAGTCCAACAAAGAAAAGTTTATCGCTTACTGTACGACGTTAGGCACGGCTTTCGGTAACCCCTTGTATCATTGGTCGCAAGTAGAGTTAAAAGAATTTTTTAATTGTGAAATAGAAATTAACGGCGACAACGCAGAACTTATTTGGGACTGGTGTAACGACTACATAAAACTTAACAATATCACACCTCAGTCCTTAATTGAAAAATCTAACGTTAGCCATATTTTTACCACTAACGAAATTTTCGACGATTTAGATACTTTTGTGGAAATCGCTAAAAAAGATTATAAATTTAAAGTAATTCCTGCGTTCAGAGCCGACAAGATTATGAACGTAGAAGCAAAAGGATATTGTTCGTTCATAGAAAAATTACAAACCTTAACGGGTAAAATCGATGACATAGACGATTTAGAAAGCGCTATCGAAAAACGCTTACTTGAATTTATCAAAGTAGGAACTAAGGCAAGCGATATCGCGCTTCAAAACGTATATCCCGTAACCGATAAAACAAGCGCAGGCGAAGTATTCAAACTTGCTAGGGAAGGTAAAACTGTAACTGAGAACCAAGCAGAAGTGTTTAAGGGGTATTTTACCTATTTCTTAATGAAACTTTATGCTAAATACGATATTAGAACCGAACTTCACGTTGGTGCAATGCGTAACAATAACTCGGTAATGCTAGAAAAATTGGGTTTAGATACTGGTTACGACAGTATAGCCGAAGACAATAGCATTAAAAATATGTCAAGACTTTTTGATAAACTTAACAACGAAAACAGTTTGCCAAGAGTTATTGTGTTTAATCTAAACCCCAAAATGAACACGGAAATTATGACTTTAATAGGCTGTTTTCAAAGCGATGAAGCAAAAGGCAAAATTCAGTACGGTCCTGCTTGGTGGTTCTTAGACAACAAAGTCGGTATGGAAAAACACTTAGAAGACCTTACAGCAACAGGGCATATCGGTGCTTTTGTAGGTATGCTTACCGACAGCCGTTCGCTTTTATCGTATCCTAGACACCATTATTTTAGAAGAATACTCTGCAATTACTTAGGTACTATGATGGAAAAAGGCGAAATGACCCAAGACATTGAATTAGTAGGAAAAGTAGTAAAAGACGTATCGTATAATAACTCAATTAACTACTTCGACGTAAAATAATAGCGTTAAAGAACAAGAAAAAGCGACGATTATCTAATTCCCTGTAAGGGATTCGACTAATCGTCGCTTTTTTTATTTTCGATTACAGTATCGTATCCCAGAAAATAATACTTTTTTAACTGAAAATAGACAGCCTGAAAAGCTAGATTTGTCAAGTCGTTAAACTCAATTTTCTGTACTTCGTTAAGTTTTTTTAAAAAATTCTCCCTGCTATCTATATAATTTGTTATTGCTTCATTTTCTTGATATTGTAATTGTTCTGGAAGTCTGTACGTAATTATAAGTTCATGATATATTTTTAATAATTCTTTCATAAAACCCCCTTTAATATAGCACAACACTCAACATATTGAGTGTAAAGTGTTTTGCTAAATTTATTGAGTATAATACTTATATGAAAGTTTTTGCCGATAGGCTTTTAGAATTACGAAAAGAAAAAGAAATAAGTCAAGCCACACTTGCAAAGGCACTTGGTGTAAGTTTTTCGGTTGTTTGTTACTGGGAAACTGATAGAAGTGAGCCAACTGCCCCCAATCTTGTTAAAATTGTCGAATATTTTAATGTAAGTGTAGACTATTTATTAGGTTTAGAAAATTAAAAGAACTCTTGTCAGGGTTCTTTTTTATTTGTTTTGCAAAAATAATTTTAATTTATTATAAATAATATTATATAGACAGTTTTTGTCTTTGTCAAATATTGTAGACATTTTTTGTCTATAATTTAAGTATGCAAAAATTTAATGAAAGGTTGGCGAGTTTAAGGAAAGATTTTAACTTAACTCAAAAGCAACTTTCCGAGAAACTAAATACTACACCGAGAAGAATTTCTCATCTAGAAAAAGGCAACGCGGAGCCAGATATAAAAACTCTGTTGCTTTTATCAGAAATTTTTGATGTAAGTGTGGATTTTTTGGTAGGGAAGACTGAATTTTAAATCTTAAAAGCGACGAATAATCGTCGCTTTTAATCTTTTCTACCTATTAAAAAATCAATACTTTCGTTAAAGAAATCAGCAATTCTCCATAAGTTTGATACAGAAACTTCCCTTTGACACAGCAAGTATCGTGAAATTGTTTGCTGTGGAATACCAACCTTGTCAGCAAACTCCGTTACACTCATATCTCCTAATAAAAGTTTCAAATTCTTAGAAAAATTTTCTTTAATATTGTTTTCCATAATATTATATTACACCAAATGGTGTGTTTTAATTGATTTTACACCAATCGGTGTGATCTAATGTATTAGAGGTGGTAGTTATGAATTTTAGTGGAAAAGTTTTTCAAGAGCTCGTAACTGAATTTAGACTTCCGGATAATATGATTTATTTAAGAAATAACGCACAAGAGGATTTCTTTAAGCATAAGGATAGTTTTCTGAAAAAGTTAACAGAAGAACAACAAGAAGATTTCAACGAGTTATCAAGAAAGGCGTTATTAGTCATTTTTATGAGCTAAATAAATACTATAAGTTATGATATAATAAAGCAAATAAAAAAAGCGACGAATAATCGTCGCTTTTTCATATTATGCTATATTCTTTTTAGGGCGTTTGAATATTCTGACTGCTAGCGCCGTCATATCGTCGTTTTTTATGCCGTTAGAATATTCAAGCGCTTTTTTTAGTACGTCGTTTGCTAACGTTTGTGGGTTTAGGGCAGTAAGTCCACGCAAATATTCTATTAAATCGTTAATCGAGCCGAACGCGTCGGCTATTCCGTCAGTGATAAGTAAAATTATATCTCCGTCGTCTAAGTTGGTGGTGCAAACGGAGGGTTTTAGTTCTTCTAAAATTCCTAAGGGTAGGGAATTGCTTTCAACGATTCGTATACCGTTGTTACCTACTATAAACCCGTAAGGAGCGCCGTACTTAATAAAGTCCGCCGTACAGCTTCTTAGGTCAATTACAGATAAATCTATTGCCGTAAAATCGTCTTGTGCGTTTATAGCCATAAGTTTATTAACAGTGTCTAAAATAAGTTGTGTGTTCATACCAGCCTTATAAAAACTTTCGATAAGAGATAGGGAAATAGAAGATAAGCGGTTAGCGTCTTCACCGCTACCCATACCGTCGGACAGTGCTATTAAAAATCTGTCGCCGTTTAGCCTAGTAACCGAGTGGGTATCCCCGCTTATACCAGAACCGTCTTTTTTTGCCTGACTTACTCCGAAAACCGCATCGTAATCGCAAGATTTCTTAAAACACAAATAACACTTGTCCTCACTTAAAGACGCTTTGTCGGTTATGCTGAATTCAGACGACAAAGTTTTGCTAATTACACGCCCGAGTTTTTCTTCGTCGAACTGTTTCATCGTTAGTATTAAGCTTACCGTAGTGCGGTCTTGTTCGCCGTAAATTAACATTTCGCTGACGGTAAATCCGTTTTTGTAAAGACTGTCTGATAAAACACGTTCTAGTCGACTTTGGTATTTTAAGGTTAGTCCTGTTTCAAGCGCTAAATCTCTTAAAATTTCTGAAACACCTTGCGCTTGACGGGCTACAAGCGTTCTGCCAACGTCGACGTTTTTGTTTTCTAATATATAACTTCTGTAATCGCTTAAAAGTTTGTTAAGTCCGTATAAAAGGTTATTAGGGTTAATACAGATTTCGCTTAAAGTTCTCGGCATATCAATTAACGACAGTTTGCCTTTTGCAAACCCTAAATCGACTATTTTTGTAAATCCTTCGAAATCGTCGACTTTTACAGCCTTACATTTTGCGTAATTTGCACAGTCTTTGCACGACGACGTTTTTATTTGCTTTATTATTAAGTCCTTGGCTTTTTCGGGGTCTAACGACTGTTTTTTAAAGTTAAGAAAAGCATCGTTCATTTCGGTAAAAATTCCGCTTAAAGCGTAAAGCCTATTTGAAATCATAAGACGGTTACGGTTAATGGAAACTCGCGATAACTGTTTTTCGCGGAAAAGGTACAGTTTTTCTTTTAACGATTTCAAAAAATTATTCGGCACAAAGAAGAATACCAGCACACCTGATAAGATAGGAATAAATTCGCTAAGATTGTAACCACCGTATACGCCGAATAAAAGTTCAATAACGAAATCTCCTAAAATAACGGCTAAACCCGAAAAATAGCGGGATAAAGTTATTAGGCTTACTGCAATTAAGCCTAAACATAAATACACTGATGCGTAACTGATATTAACGTAAAATACCGATAGACTTATTCCTAGAACCAGCGAAACAACTAGCGTAAATCCTTTCTTATAGGTAAAAGCGCAAAGCAATATTAAAAGTACTGTAACTCCTTTCCAGATGTACGGTGTAAATACGTTACATACGCCTATTCCAAACAGCACGACTATAATTCCTACTGAGAAAAACTCGTCGTAACTGAGTTTGTATTTTAATCCCTTTTCAGAAATAGTCGTTATAAAAGTTTGCGTAATAA
Source organism: Christensenellaceae bacterium (assembly GCA_045644505.1). Classification (GTDB taxonomy): domain Bacteria; phylum Bacillota; class Clostridia; order Christensenellales; family Borkfalkiaceae; genus UBA1259. The sequence goes on from JAZRGZ010000059.1 coordinate 8,533, forward strand.
AAGTTAGCGCGACAGTAACCAGTCCGCATAAAACAATGTCTTCGGTAGGCAATGCACGAGAACTGTTGCCTATAAGCCCAAAAATGACCATACCCACAGCGCTTACCAAAACTGTTTGATATTTTGTACTTACTTTAAGTTTTTTGTATACGTAAAAGACCGTGCATACGAGTAAACCTGATACTGCTCCCGAAAGTAAAAATCCTGTTTCGCCCTGAATTAAAAAGCAAAGTAAATATAAAATTACACAAATAATGCTATTTAATCCGCTCGCAACCGAGCAAACAAGCACTGAATAAGAAAAGGGCATAACGGTTTTTCCAATATTGTTAAAAACCAACGCACAAAAAGTAAACGCCAGATATTTTAAAATTGATAAATATGTGTAGTTTGTTTTGTTTTTTATCATAAAACCACCGAGAGATAAATATTTATATACATTATAAAGAGTCTAACTTAAAAAAATTTAGAGCTAAACGACGAAAAAAGACGAAATTGATAAAACGTGATAAATAATTCTTTTACGGGACATAAATAAAACTTTTATAAAAACACTTTAAAAAATTTCTCATATATTGTAAAATAGTAATAAATATTTAAGTTATAAGGTGGTTTAATTATGATAAACGTTGGTATCGTAGGATACGGTAATTTAGGTAAAGGTGTTATAAAAGCATTAAAAAATGCCTCTGATATGAATTTAGTTGGCGTTTTTACTAAACGCGACCCTAAAAGTTTAGGATTATTTGACGCGGACGTATTTAAGGTAGACCAATTAAAAAATATGAAAGAACAAATAGACGTTTTGTTCTTATGTGGCGGTAGCGCAACAGAATTACCCGAAACAACGGCTAACTTTTTACAAGACTTTAATACCGTAGATTCTTTCGACACACACGCTAAAATTCCGGAATATTTTGATAAATTAGATAAAGTTGCTAAAAATAGCCGAAAAGTTTCTGCTATAAGTATAGGTTGGGACCCCGGAGTATTCTCTATTGCTAGAATGTTGTTCGGCGCAATTTTACCCGACGGCGACGATTACACCTTTTGGGGTAAGGGAGTATCACAAGGGCATAGCAACGCTATAAGAAAAATTACAGGCGTAAAAAACGCTATTCAGTACACCGTGCCGATTACAGACGCGCTCGACAAGGTTAGAAGTGGTATTAGACCTGAATTAAAAACTAGCGATAAACATTTAAGAGAGTGTTACGTGGCAGTTGAAGACGGGGCGGATAAAAAACTTATAGAGCAACAAATAAAAACCATGCCTAACTACTTTGCAGATTACACTACGATAGTTAATTTTGTTTCAGAAGAAGAAGTCGTTCGTATGCAACAAAAATTAAACCACGGGGGTTTCGTTTTGCGTTCTGGTAATACGTCTAAGGAAAACAAAGATTTATTAGAACTTTCGCTAAATTTAGATTCTAACCCTGAATTTACTGCAAGTGTTTTAGTTGCTTACGGTAGGGCTGTTTACAGACTTTACAAAGAAGGTAAATGTGGTGCGTTTACGGTTTTCGATATTCCCTTAAAGTACCTTTCCGAAAAAAGCGAAGAATTTTTAAGAAAAACTCTATTATAGGATAATTTATGGCTAAAAGAAAATCAAAAAAGAAAAAACTTACACTGGGTAGGATTATACTCTTTATACTTGTAATAGCTATTTTGTATGCTGGGTATTATTACTACGAAAATTATTATAAAAAGAAAACGCTTGTTCCCGTTGAGGGCGAGTTATCTTTTCACTTTATGATGCTTGGAAACGACCATTCGGGCGACTGCGTTTACATAAAAGCAGGCGACAACGACATTTTAATCGACGCTGGTTCTGAAAGTAATAGTGTAGAAAGTATTAAAAATTACGTAAACCAGTACTGTACGGATAGCACACTAGAATACGTCATAGCAACCCATGCTGATGCCGACCATATAGCAGGTTTTGCAGGAACGACAAAGGAAAATACAAGCATTTTCGATTTTTACGAGTGCGGTACCATAATAGATTTTCCACGCACGGAGAAGGACACGGCAACCTATAATAGATACGTAGAAAAACGCGATAAGGAAGTTAGCGAAGGCGCTAAACATTTCACTGCGTTAGAGTGTTATAAAGAAACCAAAGACGGCGCTAAGAAAAGTTATCAACTCGCAGACGGCATTACGATGAATATTTTGTATAACTATTTCTATGAAAACGACGCAACTCACGAAAACGATTATTCGGTGTGTATAATGTTTACTCACGGCGATAGAAATTTCTTGTTTACGGGTGATTTAGAAAAGAAAGGTGAACAGTATTTAGTTGAATACAACACGCTCCCGCAAGTAGAGTTATATAAAAGCGGTCATCACGGTTCAAAGACTTCAAGCACCAAGACGCTTTTAGACGTGATAAAGCCTAAAAAAGTAGTGATTACTTGTTGTGCAGGAGAACCTGAATACGGTGACGGTTACGGTTTTCCGCATCAGGAAACGATAGACAATATAAGTTTGTATACAGACCAAGTTTACGTGGTAAGCACCTGTGACCCGACTCTCACTAACGGTGCAGAGTTCGTGGGACTTAACGGGAATATAATGGTAGTTTCGGCTGAAACCGACGTAACGGTAAACTGTTCGGTAACTAACGCAATTTTAAAAGAAACCGAATGGTTTAAGAAAAACCGTACTCTTCCAAGCGCCTGGATAAGTTAAAATAAACAAAACAGTATAAATCTCTCCGTTTTACAGATAATACCTTTACTGTAAGAATAGGGGAGATTTTTTTATGACTAAATGCGGTATGGTTAGACGTATAGACGATTTGGGACGTGTGGTAATACCAAAAGAAATGCGCAAAACTTTAATGATTGAAAAAGGCGATACGGTAGAAATTTACGTGGAAAATTCAGAACTTAAAATAAAGAAATATTCGCCTGTGTCTAACGTAAAATCCTTTGCCGTTTTGACGGCGGAAATTATAGGCAAAAACACTAAGAAATTCTGTATTATAACTGACACTGATTACGTTATCGGGGTTTCTAACAAAAACCTTAAAACACACGTAGGGGAAAGAATTTCAAAACAACTTACCGAACTTTTAAGAAAAGGTAAACCCTTAAATACAAGGAAAGGACAAACCGCGCCAGTGTCAATACTAAAAGACGGAGTTATAGAAGTTTATAATCAAATCGTTGTGCCGATTATCAAGCAAAACGACGTTTTCGGCGCGGTAATTTTGTTTGATAATGATGAAAATACAGTGTTTTCAGAGTGTGATTTAAGGCTTGTTGACTTTGGCGCAAGTTTTTTATCAGAACAGTTTGACGTTTAATTTTTAAGTCGTATCAAAAAAGATACGACTTAAAAATTACATATGCAAAACCAAAAAAAGAAAATCGTTAAATCGGCGTTAATTTTAGGCATAGGCGCGTTTGCTTCAAAATTTTTAGGCGCAGTATACAGAATACCTCTAACTCGTGTATTAACTCCTGTGGGTTTAGGGCTTTATCAATTAGTATTTCCTGTATACACTTTGCTTTTAGATTTTTCGGGGGCAGGGATACCAAGTGCACTTTCAAAACTAATATCTTCCGACGACGAAAAAACTCGTTCGGTAAAAATTTTAACAGTTTCCTTAAAATGTCTTTTGGTTTTAGGAATAGTAGGTTTTTTGATTATGGCAATTTTCGGAAACCTTATATCAAGAGGTCAAGGCAATACCGACGCCACGTTAAGTTATCTCTTTTTATCGCCATCCGTACTGTTGGTAAGTTTAATTTCTTGTTTTAGAGGATACTTTCAAGGCTATATGAATATGCAACCTACTGCTATATCGCAAATTATAGAACAAGCGGTAAAACTGTTTATAGGTTTGTTGTTTGCATATCTATTTTTACCAAACCTTAAACTTTCTGTGGCAGGTGCAACGTTAGGGATAACTGTTTCGGAAACGGTGGCGTTAGGTTATTTGTTTTTAACCTTTAAAAAATCTCGTAAATCCTTACCCCTTTTTGTAAAAACAGAAAAAAGCGAGTTTAAAAAAATTGCAAAAAAAATACTCGTTACTACCGTACCTATAACCTTAATCGGAATAATTTTACCCTTTTCGCACGTCATAGACAGTTTCTTAACGGTAAACGTTATTAGTGCGTACCGAACTGATGCAACCGAGTTGTACGGAATACTTTTCGGTATAGTGCTGACGGTAATACATTTACCTGTTTCAGTGTGTTACGGAATATCGTCGGTGGCGATTCCCGCAGTGTCTGGGGCAAAGACAAAAGAACAGTCTGACAGTAATGCAGTTAAAACCTTAGTATTAACTTTCATCGTTTCAGCAGTCGCTACCATAGGTATATATTTGACAGCTAAATTTATAATTGGCGTACTTTTTAAGTCGTTAACAGTGGGTGAAAACAATTTGGCGGTAAGTCTACTAAAACTATCTTCACCTATAATTTTTTTCTTGTCAATTTTACAAACGACTAACGGAATTTTAATAGGAAAAGGTAAACCGTACTATGCAATTTTAAGTATGCTTTTCGGACTTATTATAAAAACCGTGGTGGGTGTTTGGCTTATGAAAAATCCAACGTTCAATATTTACGGTAGTGCGATAGCTTTAATCGCTTGCTATTTTTCCTCTTGTTTGATAAACTTATTATTACTGACGACGGTTAAGGTAAAAGATGAAAGTAAAACCTATCGAACACAAAAAACTGAAAACTGAAAACAATATTTTTCTAGCGCCGATTGCGGGGTACACTGATTACGCCTTCCGCAATCTTTTGCTTGAATTGGGAATAGGTTTAACTTTTACCGAGCTAGTATCTGCAAAGGGCATAGTATACAAAAACAAAGGTAACGATGGACTATTGTACAGCGGTAACGATATAAGTAAAACTGCCGTACAGATTTTCGGTAGCGACCCTTATTTTATGCGTAAAGCGTGTGAAAGCCCCGAACTTGAAAACTTTAATGTAGTAGATATAAATATGGGGTGTCCCGTACCTAAAATCTATAAAAACGGTGAGGGTAGCGCCTTACTAAAAGACGTTTTGCTTGCCGAAAGCATTGTAAAAGAGTGTGTTAAAAGCGGTAAAACTGTCACTGTAAAAATCCGAACTGGACTAAAAGCAGGCGACGACGTTGCCACAGAATACGCTAAAATGGCAGAACAAAGCGGTGCAAGTTTAATAACTATTCACGGCAGAGTAAGAGAAGCTTATTATTCGGGCGAGCCTGATTTTAAAGCAATAGAAAAGGCTAAAAAAGCCGTAAATATTCCCGTAATTGCCAACGGTGGCATTTTTACCGTTCAAGACGCGACCGATATGATAGATAAGACGGGTGCGGACGGTATAATGCTAGCCCGTGGTGCAATCGCAAACCCTTTTCTTATATGCGAACTTTTAGGCAAAGAAAAACCCTATTCGCTTAAAGAATTTATGTTAAAGCACGTAAAGTTAAGACGAGAAATAATGTCTGATAAACGCGCATCTATTGAGTTTAGAAAGTTCGTGCCTTATTTTTTTAAGGGTATCGAGGGGGTTAAAGAACTCAAAATGAAACTGTTAAACGCCGAAGATACTGACACTATTTTACAATTAATCGAAAAAAAACTTTAACAAAAACCCCGACCGTTAAATACAATGAAATAGCGTGTAAAAATAGGAGCGTGCTATGAATTTGTGTTTTGTAACCAGTGGAACGGTTAATCAAGTGTGGCAAGAAAAGTTGTCAGAATTTAACGGTCAGGAGCTTATAGTTTTCGGTTTTAACGGTTTAGGGCTTGTCAGCTACAAAAAGGAACTTGCAGGGGACACTGAATATTTTTCCGACCTTGCCAAGTTTTCACGGCTTACTTCTAGCGTTGTAATTTGTGGTTGTGACACCGATACTTACGGTGTGTTTAGACATTCAGCAGTCATAGCCGATAAAGGAAAGATTTTAGGCGTTTCGGATATGGCGCACTCTTTTGACGATAGCGAATTCGTTCCGGGTGGAGCGTTTAGGGTGTATGAAACGAGCGTGGGGAAAGTAGGCGTAATAGTAGGCGAAGATTTAATGCTTAACGATACTGCAAAAGTCATGGCGTTATGCGATGCCGATTTTATCGTTTGTGTGATGAAAAAAATCGATGGTTTTATGCCGGAAATTATGTTGCGCGCCTCCGCTTACTGTAACGGACTTCCTATGATGATGGTTGCTTCTAACTATGGAGCCCTCTCTGGCGAAGACGGAAAGATTAAAATTGCAGGAAGTCAAGAACTAGTCAAATATAAACTTAAAATACAAAAAGATTACCGACTTATAAGCGTCAGACGGCGCGGAATATTACAAAATCGGTAAAAGGAGAAAAGTATGGCTTTTACCATAGTACTCGTTGAACCTGAAATACCGCAAAACGCGGGGAATATTTCAAGAACTTGTGCAGTTACGGGGTGCAAACTTATTTTCGTGCGTCCTTTGGGTTTTGAGATAACGGACAAGCATCTAAAAAGGGCGGGTCTAGATTACTGGAAATATTTAGACATTAGTTACTACGATAGTATTGAAGAAGTAATGGACAAGTTTTATAACGGTTCTAATTTTCATTTCTTTTCCACTAAATCTAACAAAATACATAGCCAAGCCACTTTTAAAGACGGTGATTTTTTAGTTTTTGGTAAAGAGAGCAAAGGGTTGCCAGAAAGTTTATTAAAAAAACATTACGATGAGTGTGTAAGAATACCTATGATGGGAGATTTAAGGTCGTTGAATTTGTCTAATTCGGTATGTGTTGGCGTTTACGAGGCTTTAAGACAGTTAAATTATCCCGGTTTTAACACAGAAGGTTTTATTCCTGAAAGATAAGTAAAATAAATTCGTTAAAAAATATTTTAATTTAAAAAAACATATACGGAGTTTTAAACGTAAAGTCCGCCGTTAAACGTTTGACAAACGGCGGATTTCTTTATATAATACATAGTAAAATGCAAAATTGTATTATAATTGCGGAGGTTTTTATGAATAAATTATCCATTAAAGACGTTGACGTTAAAGGCAAAAGATGTCTAGTAAGAGTTGACTTTAACGTTCCTATGAAAGACGGCGTCATTACCGACGAAAACCGTATTAACGGCGCTCTTCCTACTATAAAGTATTTGGTAGAAAACGGTGCAAAAGTTATTCTTTGCTCACATATGGGAAAACCCCATAACATTTTCACCGAAGGTTTTTCTTTAACTAAAAAGGAAAAGAAAGCCGTTGAGGCTTTACCCGAAAACGAAAGAGAACAGGCTACCGCAGAATATCTTAAAAAAGCCCTAAAAGACAAAGAAAAGTACACTTTAAGACCAGTAGCAGAAAAGCTTTCGGAAAAACTCGGTAAACAAGTTGTTTTTGCAGAAGACGTTGTAGGTCCCTCTGCTGATAAAGCAGTTGCTTCGCTTGCTGACGGAGACGTAGTACTTCTTGAAAACACTCGTTTTGAAAAAGGCGAAGAAAAGAGAGACGAAACTTTATGTAAAAAACTCGCTTCTTACTGCGATATTTACGTAAACGACGCTTTCGGAACTGCTCACCGTTCGCACGCTACTACCGCTGCAATCGCTGAATACGGTTTCGTAAAAACTGCTGTTTGCGGTTTCCTTATTGAAAAAGAACTTTCGGTTATGGCAGACGCCTTAGAAAATCCCGTTCATCCTTTCGTTGCTATCTTAGGAGGAGCAAAAGTTGCGGATAAATTGAAAGTTATCGAAAACCTCTTGAATAAGTGTGACACGCTCATTATCGGTGGCGGTATGTCTTATACTTTCTTAAAAGCGAAAGGCTACGAAGTAGGAACTTCTCTCGTAGACGACGAACAAATCGATTACTGCAAGAATATGATGGCAAAGGCACAAGAATTAGGCAAAATCTTACTTCTTCCCGTAGACGTTACGGTGACAAAAGATTTCCCCAATCCCATAGATGCTGAAATAGAAGTAAAAGAATATTCGATTGAAAATATTCCTGCTGACCAAATGGGTCTTGATATCGGTTCAAAGACTGCTGAAATTTACGCAAACGCAGTGAAAACTGCTAAAACCGTTATTTGGAACGGACCTATGGGCGTATTTGAAAATCCCATTTTAGCAAAAGGCACCATTGCAGTTGCTAAATCTCTTGCTGAAACCGACGCAACTACTATTATCGGTGGTGGCGACTCGGCAGCGGCTGTTGCAGGGCTTGGATATGCCGATAAAATGACTCACATTTCTACCGGTGGCGGAGCTTCATTAGAACTCTTTGAAGGTAAAAAACTTCCCGGTATAGAATGCTTAAACGAAAAGAATTAATTAACAAAAAACCGTAGAAACGGTAAAATAGATAAACTAAAATAAATTAACACGGAGAAAAAGACATGAGAAAACCTATTATTGCTGGAAACTGGAAAATGAATAAGACCGCGGCTCAGGCAGAAGCGCTTATCAACGAATTAAAACCTTTGGTTAATAAGTCTAAACCCGAAGTAGTTATTTGCGTACCTTATACCGATTTATGGATTGCTAAAAAAGCAATTGAGGGTAGCAAAATTAAACTCGGTGCTGAAAACGTTGCGTGGGCGGATAGCGGTGCATATACCGGTGAAATTTCTGCGGAAATGTTAAAAGAAATCGGCGTTGAATACGTTATTATCGGACACAGCGAAAGAAGACAATATTTCGGAGAAACCGATGAAACTGTAAATTTAAGACTTAAACAGGCTATTAAAAACGGCTTAAACCCCATCGTTTGCGTAGGCGAAACCTTAACCGAACGCGAAAAGAACAGAACTAAGAAAGTTTTGAAAAAACAGGTTTTAGAAGGATTTAAAGACGTAACGGCAGAAGATTTTAGTTCTATCGTTATAGCATACGAACCCGTTTGGGCTATCGGTACGGGTAAAACTGCTACTGCTGAGGATGCTAACAAAACTATCGGTTATATTAGAAGCCTTATAAGAAAGACTTGGGGCGCAGAAGTTGCAAAGGCGCTTCGTATTCAATACGGCGGAAGTATGAAACCTTCTAACGCAAAAGAACTCATGGCTATGAGAAATATCGATGGTGGACTAATCGGTGGTGCATCGTTAAAAGCAGAAGACTTTGCAGGTATTGTAAACTACAAAGGCTAAAATAAAATTTACTGAGATTAAAAGGCACAAAATTTTGTGCCTTTTATTAGGAAAAGGGAATTTATGAAAAAAATACCTAATTGTATAATTATAATGGACGGATACGGTTATAATCCGACGGAACGTGGCAATGCAATCTTATCGGCAAAAAGCGATAACGTTAATCGTTTAATGAAAGAATATCCGTCCACCTATATCGGCGCAAGCGGTATGGACGTGGGACTTCCAGACGGACAAATGGGCAACTCCGAAGTGGGACATTTAAACATCGGTGCAGGTAGAATTATTTATCAAGACTTAACTAAGATTACAAAAAGTATATCCGACGGAGATTTCTTTACTAATCCCGCATTGTTAAAAGCGGTAGATAACGCGGTTAAGGGCGACAAAAAACTACACCTTTACGGACTGCTGAGTACGGGAGGGGTTCATTCTCACATTACTCACGTATATGCTCTTTTAGACCTTGCTAAAAGTAAAGGGGTAAAAGAAACTTACGTTCACTGTTTCTTAGACGGTAGAGATACTCCGCCGTCGTCGGGCGCAGATTTTATGCAAGAACTCGTAGACTATATAAACAAAATCGGATACGGTAAAGTTGCGTCAGTGTGCGGTAGATATTACGTTATGGACAGGGATAATAACTGGGACAGAACTGAAAAAGCATACGATATGTTGACCGTAGGTTGCGATAATTTGTGTACTGACCCCGTAAAAGCAATTAAAGACAGTTACGCTAACGGTGTAACCGACGAGTTTATGCTTCCGACCAACGTTACAGAAAACGGTAAGCCTGTCGCTTTAATTGAAAAAGGCGATTCGGTTATCTTCTTTAACTTCCGTCCAGACCGTGCAAGACAAATTACACGCGCTATATCACAAAAAGAGTTTATTCCTTACGTAGACGCGGAAAAGGGTAAACAGATGTATTTTGAAAGAAAAACAGGTTTTCTTTCTCCCATATATACTGGTTTTGCTGTATACGATGCTAGTTTTAACGACGTTTACGTCGCTTTCCCACCGGAAGAGATAGAAAACACTTTACCGCAATATTTAGAAAAAATGGGTATGACTCAATTACATATTGCAGAAACTGAAAAATATGCCCACGTAACTTTTTTCTTTAATGCTAAGTTAGAAACTCCCGTAGAAGGCGAAACCAGAATAGTTATTCCGTCGCCTAAGGTTGCTACTTATGACCTAAAACCCGAAATGAGCGCTTATGAAGTAACTGAAAAAGCTATCGAAGAATTAGATACGGGTAAATACGACGTTATGATACTTAACTTTGCTAACTGCGATATGGTAGGTCATACCGGGGTGTTTGATTCAGCGGTAAAAGCTGTAAAAACTGTTGACGAGTGTGTTCAAAAGGTCATTGACAAAATCTTAGAACTTGGCGGTACGGCAATTGTTACCGCTGACCACGGCAATGCAGATAAAATGTTAGACGAAGACGGCTCGCCTTTCACTGCGCATACTACTAATATCGTTCCTATGATAGTAGTCGGAGAAAAGTTTAAGGGTAAGACTTTGTCGGATGGCGGTAAACTCTGTGACATCGCTCCCACGTTACTCGATATGATGGGTTTAGAAATTCCCAAAGAAATGACGGGTAAATCTATGATTAAATAGCATTTAAAAGGGTATAATACCTTTTGGGGCAAAAATAATCAAAAAGTTATTAAAAATAGTTGAAAAAAAGACTTTAATATGTTACAATAAGCGTACGTTTAGACGAAAACAGTGCGGTTATACGCAATAGGAGAATAAAATGAACGTGATGAACATGCTTTTAGCATCAGGTGGATTTTGGAACGTATGGCCGGTTATCAAAACCGTTGCCCTCGTAGTTATGGCGCTCTGCGCGCTATTTATTGTATTAGTAGTATTGTTTCAACCCGGTAACACGCAGGGCGTAAGCGCGCTCGGCGGTCAAACGGAAACGTTTCTAGGTAAAAATAAGAGCAAGACTTTTGAACATAAAATGAAAAAACTTACCGTTATTAGCGGTATAATTTTTGCAGTTTTATGTATAGCGTTTGCAATCGTTGCTATGCTTGCAAGTCTTTAATTTTAGTAAACTAAGACCACGGCGTTTCCTTATAAGGATGCGCCGTTTTTATATGTTATGAAAAGAGAAATTATTCAAGGAAAAATTCAAGGAAACGAACGCGGTTATGGTTTTTTAATACCCGATGACGGCGATGCAGATTATTTTATTCCACACGGCGATTTAAAAGACGCTCAACATGGCGATACTGTCTTGTGCCAAACGACGTCAGATTCTGGATATAGAACGACGGCTAGGGTATTAAAGATTATAGAACGCGGAATATCTCAGCTCGTAGGCACTTATAAATCTATGCGTACGGGAGGTTTAGTCACGCCCGACGACAGAAAATATTATTCTAACGTTTTTATCCCACAAGGAAAGGGGTTAAGAGCCAAAACGGGGGATAAAGTTTTAGTGAAAATACTTTCTTACCCTAAAAGACTAAGTCCTGAGGGAATTGTCGTAAAAGTTTTAGGTAAACAAAACGAAAAATCCGCTGAGTTAAAATCAATTTTATATAATTACCGTCTACCTGAAAAATTCCCTGACAACATTATAGTGTACGCCAAAAACTTGCCCGAAGTTACAAAAAACCAACTCAACGGTAGGTTGGATTTTAGAAATGATATTTGTTTTACAATAGACGGCGAAACGTCAAGAGATTTCGACGATGCAGTTTCAATTAAGTTTGACGGTGAAAGATATGTTTTAGGCGTTCATATAGCCGACGTTACTCATTACGTTAAACCTAACGACGTTATTGACAAAGAAGCGTTTTCTAGGGCAACTAGCGTGTATTTTCCTGAAAGCGTCGTTCCGATGTTACCCGAAAAGCTTTCTAACGATTTATGCTCATTAAAAGAAAGGGTTGACAGGTTAACTTTGTCTTGCGTTATGACGGTAAATCTTAAAGGTGAAGTTATAGATTATCAAATTTCACCGTCGGTAATAAAAAGCAAAAGACGTCTTACCTACACAAAAGTTGAAAAAATCCTTAACGGCGATAAAAAACTAATAAAAGAATATAATGACGTATACGAAAGTTTAGTTTTAATGGACGAGTTACGGGAAATTTTGCATCAAAAACGTATCGCACGCGGTACTGTTGATTTGGACGTAAAAGAAAGCCTAATAACCGTAGACGATAACGGTAAAATATGTGTTACACCAAGTTCAAGCGATAGGGCACATCAGTTAATAGAGGAATTTATGATACTTGCAAACGTTACTGTTGCAGAGTATGCGTTTTATCTTGAACTTCCTTTTGTTTATCGTGTTCACGGTGAACCCGACCAAGAAAGATTACAAAACTTTTATACTTTCTTAGACGGTTTAGGTATTAAAATCCGTCATAAAAAAGATAAAGTATATCCCAAAGATTTTCAAAACGTTTTAACAGAAGTAGAAGGTTTGCCTTATCAAACGACGGTTAATAGGGTAATGCTTAGGTCTATGCAAAAGGCTAAGTATTCGCCTGAAAATAATGGACATTTCGGTTTGGCTTTAACTAACTACTGTCATTTTACTTCGCCCATAAGACGCTATCCAGATTTAGTTATTCATAGAATTATAAAAGATTTTCAGATAGGAAACGACGTAAAGGATAAATATCAAGAATTTGTAAAGAAGGCGTCCGTTCAGTCGTCAGAACAAGAAAAAAACGCAAACGACGCAGAGCGCGCAGTTGACGATTACTATAAAATGCTGTATATCAGTGATTTTATTGGCGAAACTTTCGACGCTATTATCAGTGGCGTAACGTCTTTTGGTGTGTTCGCCGAACTGGTTAACGGTATAGAGGGACTTATAAGAATTGAAAATTTGCCCAACGGCAGTTATATTTTCGACGCTAAAAAATATACTCTATCTAATGGTAAAGACTCGTTTAGGTTAGGTAATGCTATTAAAATTATCGTCGCCGGTGTTGATATGGCAACTAGGCGTGCAGAATTTTTGTTAAGCGAATAAAAAAAGCAGTTGCAAACCAATTATAAAAGTAGTATAATAAAATTTAAGTGAAAAATGGAAGAAAAGATTATTTGTCAAAACAGACAAGCGTCGCATGAATACTTCATATTAGAACGCATTGAAGCAGGTATTGTTTTGGACGGCGGTGAAGTAAAGTCGGTAAGGCTTGGTAACGTTAATTTAAAAGACAGCTTTTGCCTTATAAATTCTAGCGAGTTGTTTGTTAAAAACATGCACATAGCGACCTATGAAAAAGCGGGCGCGTTTAATACCAAAAACTCTAAAAGAGATAGGAAGTTGTTGGTTCATAAATCAGAACTGATAAAACTCGGCTCTAAAATTAGTCAAAAGGGTCTTACCCTTGTGCCGTTAAAGATGTATTTTAAGGGCGCGCTAATTAAAATGGAATTAGGGCTTTGTCAAGGTAAACATACTTATGATAAGAAAAAAGCTACTATGGAAAAAGATATAAAACGTCTTGCCCAAAGAGAAATGAAAAATTACCGTTAAAAATAAGAGGAGAAAAACTTATGTCAAAAAAGAGATTAGAAACAATTTGCGTACAAGGCGGATACACACCTAAAAACGGTGAACCCAGACAAATTCCCATTTACCAAAGCACCACGTTTAAGTACGATACCAGCGAAGATATGGGAAAACTGTTCGACTTAGAAACAAGCGGATATTTTTATACCCGTTTACAAAACCCTACCAACGACTACGTCGCAGCGCGTCTTACACAGCTCGAAGGCGGTACTGCTGGTATGCTTACGTCGTCAGGTCAAGCAGCAAACTTCTACGCAATCTTTAATATCGCTAACTGTGGCGACCATGTTATTGCAAGTTCTGCAATATACGGTGGAACGTTCAATCTCTTTGCCGTTACCATGAAAAAGATGGGCATTGAATTTACTTTCGTTTCTCCCGACAGTACCGAAGAAGAACTAGACAAATATTTTAAGCCTAACACCAAAGCAGTTTTTGGCGAAACTATTGCTAACCCTGCTTGTTGGGTTTTAGATATTGAACTTTTTGCAAAAGTAGCACATAAACACGGCGTACCGCATATTAGCGACAACACATTTGCTACTCCTATCAATTGTAGACCGATTGAGTGGGGCGCAGATATCGTAACTCACTCTACTACCAAGTACATAGACGGTCACGGTTCGGGCGTAGGTGGTGCTATTATCGATTCAGGTAAATTCGACTGGAAAAAATACGCCGATAAATATCCGGGACTTTGTACCAAAGATGACAGTTATCATGGTGTAGTTTACGTAGATAAATTTGGTCTTGAAGGTGCGTTTATTACCAAATGTACAGCTCAATTAATGAGAGATTTTGGTTCTATTCAATCGCCACAAAACGCTTATTACGTAAACCTTGGATTAGAAAGTTTACACGTAAGAATGCCAAGGCATTGCGAAAATGCGCAAAAGGTAGCAGAATTCTTGAACGCTCACGAAAAAGTCGAGTGGGTAAGATATTGCGGTCTTCCTACCGATAAATACTATGAACTCGGTAAAAAATATCTTCCTAACGGCTCTTGCGGGGTACTCGCTTTTGCTGTTAAAGGAACGAGAAAAGAAGCTGAAACGCTTATGAAAAACTTAAAAGTAGCAGCGATAGAAACTCACGTAGCCGATGCTCGTACTTGCTGTTTGCATCCTGCAAACGCAACCCACCGTCAACTTACCGACGAACAGTTAGTTGCTTGTGGTATCACGCCTACGCTTATTAGATACTCTTGCGGTATTGAATCGGCAGACGATTTGATTGAAGACTTAAAACAAGCGTTAGAAAAAATTTAAAATAGATAGGAGAGGGTTATGCCTATTATCGTACCCAAGGACATACCTGCGGTAAAAACGTTACAATCTGAAAATATATTCGTTATGACTGATACGCGCGCTAAAACGCAAGATATCCGTCCGTTAGAGATTGCTATCGTAAATTTAATGCCGACCAAAATCGTTACCGAAACGCAGTTAATGAGACTTTTATCTAATTCACCATTGCAAATAAACGTAACGTTAGTTAGCACTGAAACGTACGTGGGTAAAAACACGTCCTTAGACCATTTAGAAAAATTTTATAAAACTTTTTCGGATATTAAAGGAAGAAAGTTCGACGGTATGATAGTTACTGGCGCTCCCGTGGAGGAAATCGAATTTTCCGAAGTTAAATACTGGGACGAATTAAAAGAAATTTTCGAGTACGCTAAAACCAACGTTACCAGCACGATATTTATTTGTTGGGGCGCACAGGCTGGACTTTATTACTATTACGGTATAGATAAGCATAAGTTAGACAAGAAATTGTTTGGTGTTTATAAACATAAAACCCTTGTACCGTTTGAAAGACTACTTAAAGGCACGGACGATAGGTTCTATATGCCACATTCCAGACACACCACAGTTTACGAAGAAGATATTAAAGCGTGCAAAGACTTAGTTTTAATCGCATCATCAAAAGAAGCAGGCGCAAGTATTATTCGCTCCAAAGACGATAAATTTATTTTCATAACAGGACACGCTGAGTACGATAGGGAAACTCTTGAAATCGAATATTTAAGAGATTTAAATAAAGGTTTAAAAATCGACCCGCCCGAAAATTATTACGTAGAAGATGGCGGTGGCGAAATTAAGATGAGTTGGGTGTCAACTGCTAATCTTATTTATATGAATTGGCTTAACCACTACGTATACCAAATGACTCCGTACGATATCGAAGACGTTAAATAAAAATTAAAAAGGGTGAATACCCTTTTTTATGGGGACGATTCAGTTTCGATTGGGCGAGCTAGGTAAGATATAAGCATACCGAAGGTTCGGCTTCGTTAAAACGAAAACTTAAATTTAAATGCTAACAATCAAAGATTAGCTTTCGCTGCTTAATTTTAAGCGAACGTCTTACTTTTCTTCGCCCGTTGGGAAAGGATAGGGCGTCAATCAGACGGGGAACTGTCGTTTAGGTGTGGACGTGCATAACCGACGGAATTTAACGTTTAAGGATTAAATAAAGGTTGCCGATAGCCGTGTTTAGTTCGAGAATAAGTATCGGATAAGTATGTAGAAGGTTTTATTTTGCCGTTCAAGACTGGAGTGCAAATCTCCACGTCTCCACCAAAACAAGAAGAACACCCATCGTGGTGTTTTTTTGTTTACTTTAAACCAAATTGTTTATCGTTTTTTATACGTTTGACAAGTGGTAAAAAAAGGTATAAAATATTTATTAATATGAAAATAGTTATTCTAGGTGTCGGCAAAGTTGGTGATACTTTGGTGAAAAATTTAACCAAAGAAAATCACGATATCGTTATAGTCGACCAAAACGCTGAAATTGTAAACAAAATAGTAAACCGTTACGACGTTAAAGGTATCATCGGTAGCGGAATTGAAAGAGACGTTTTATCTAACGCCGAAGTTTCTACTGCAAACTTATTTATTGCATGTACTTCACGTGACGAGATTAACGTGCTTACTTGCGTTCTTGCTAAAAAACTCGGCGCTGAACGAACTGTTGCGCGTGTTCGTGACCCCGAACTCTTCAAAGAAATGGGTAATATGACCGACGTGTTCGGATTAGACTTGGTTTTCAACCCCGAATACCGTACTGCCATGGAAATTGCTCAAATCTTAAAATTTCCTTCGGCTAAGAACGTAGAAAGATTTGCTAACGGCAAAGCGCTTATGATAGAGTTCCCTATTTTAAAAGGCAACCCTATTATAGGAAAGTCGTTAATAGAAATAGCCGAATACGGTTATAAAATTCTTTTTGCTATGGTAGAACGTGGCGATGACGTTATTATTCCACGCGGTGATTACGTGGTACAAGAAAACGATAACGTTCATATTATCGCGACTGAAAGTGAGATGACGGCTTTTTGTAAAAAACTTAAAATTTTTAAACCGCGCTCTAAATCGGTGTTTATAGTAGGTGGTGGTAGAGTTTGTTATTATCTCTCAACCGAATTGGCAAAATCTGGAACTTCTGTAAAAATTATGGAAAACGACTTTAACCGTTGCAAATTTTTATCCGAAGTGTTGCCAAAAGCCGACGTCGTTAATTCAGACGCTACCGACCAACAAGGTTTAGAAGAAGAAAACTTCAAAGGTGCGGACGCTTGTGTTGTATTAACCGGTTCAGACGAAACTAACGTAATAGTTTCATTATATGCAGTTAAAAACAAATTGCAAAAAGTAATTACAAAGATTGCTAACGAAAACGTTATTGATATGGTAGAAAATTTAGGTTTGGACAGCGTAGTTTCACCTAAAACAGTTATAGCAAACCATATATTAAGATACGTTAGGTCAACTAACGTCTTTGCAAGCGACGTAATTAATAAACTTTATAAACTTAACGAAAAGGTAGAAGCGTTAGAGTTTATTGTTAACGATAATTTTGTTTACAGTGGGAAGAAGCTTAAAGACCTAAAATTAAGAAGTAACACGCTTATAGGCGGTATAGTAAGGGACAGCGAGTTTATTCTTCCCAGCGGTGAAAGTGAGATTAGTGTAGGGGATACGGTAATCGTCGTTACTGCAAAAAATCAAATTGGCGACTTTTTGGAGATTTTTAGATAGTGAATTATAGCATGCTATTGAAGGTAATAGGAAAGGCTATGCTTGTCGGTGCATTATTTATGATTTTGCCGATGCTTGTCGGTTTCTGTTACGGTGAGTATAATATTTTGGCGTATTTGGTGCCGATTT
Source organism: Christensenellaceae bacterium (assembly GCA_045644505.1). Classification (GTDB taxonomy): domain Bacteria; phylum Bacillota; class Clostridia; order Christensenellales; family Borkfalkiaceae; genus UBA1259. Next base: position 26,408 of record JAZRGZ010000059.1, read on the forward strand.
CCGTGCTTTTTGTACTTGGCTTTCCTTGCTCGTTAATTAAACCCAAAGAGAAGACCATCTACGCAAAAGAAGGGTTTGTTATAGTAGCTTTTTGTTGGATTATATTATCCTTGGTGGGCGCATTGCCGTTTGTAATCAGTGGCACAATTCCTAATTACGTGGACGCTTTATTTGAAACGGTTTCAGGGTTTACGACAACGGGTGCAACAATTTTACCTGCTGAGGTAATCGATAGTTTATATCAGACCAACAAGGGGATACTTTTTTGGCGTTCGCTTACGCATTTTATAGGCGGTATGGGCGTCTTGGTGTTCGTTTTGGCGTTATTCCCCAACTATGGCGAAGGTGCTATGCACGTATACCGTGCCGAAGCGCCCGGTCCCAGCGCGTCAAAATTCGTAAGTAAAATAAAACGCACGGCTATAATTTTATACGCTATTTATTCGGCTATGACAGTGTTTTTAACTATTTTACTCTTATTTAGCGGAATAGGTTTATACGATAGTGTTTTGACAGCGTTTGCGACTGCTGGCACGGGCGGGTTTACTCCTCACGGTGCAAGTATTGCCTTTTACAATAGCGCGTACGTTGAAATGGTTGTTGCGCTGTTTATGTTCCTTTTCGGTATAAACTTTAACCTATATTATTTCATTTTAATAGGTACCGTTACTAAAATTTTTAGAAATGAAGAATTTAGAGCGTATTTAATAATAATTTTGGTTGCTATCGTAATTATCACCTTAAATATTTTAAACATTACCGCTAACTTTATGGAAGCGTTAAGGTACTCCGTATTCCAAGTAACGTCAATAACGTCCACGACAGGTTTTATCACGGCAGATTACGGCGCTTGGCCTGCTTTATCACAAACGGTAATACTTTTCCTTATGGTGATAGGCGCTTGCGGTGGTTCTACGGGTGGTGGAGTAAAGGTTTCAAGATTTTTGATTTTGTTTAAATCTAGCGCCTCTGACGTTAAGAAAATGGTTCATCCGAGAGCCGTTTTAATCAAAAAGCTGGACGGCGAAATTATTACGCCAGAAACTGAAAGAAACGCAAAAACGTTTATGATTTTGTGGATTGCGATTGTCTTTCTTTCAACGTTTATCCTTTCTTTTGACACCTTTGCATCATTTGATTTATTTACACATTTTACGGCATCGCTAACTTGTATCGGCAACGTTGGTCCGGGATTTAATTTTGTAGGACCCGTGTTTGATTTTTCAGGATATAACATATTTTCAAAGTGCACAATGTCAATGGTTATGCTTTTTGGAAGATTAGAAATTTTCCCGATTTTAATACTTTTAAGCCCTAAAACCTGGCGGAAAAATAACTAGTATAAATTTTTGTTAAAGGGATATCATTAAAGCGTCTAAAAAGGCGCTTTAATTTTTTTAAAATTTTTTTACATAAAACTGTTGACAAATAAAAATTATAAAGTATAATAAAATTAGCAGTCAAATCAATAGAGTGCTAACAAACGGTATTAAAGAGTGCTAAAAATATAAAAGGAGATATAAAAATGAAAAATTATTTAACAGGTAGAAACAGCGATTTATTTGGGTTTAATTTATTTGACGACGTATTTGGTAATTTCTTTTCACCAAGATATGCGGTTAATAAGTTTTCCGAGATGAGAACTGACGTAAAAGAAACTGAAAGCGGTTACAGTATTAAAGTTGATATGGCGGGCTATGATAAAGGAGATATTAAGTTATCCTTAAAAGATGGATACTTAACCGTAAGCGCCACGAGAAGCGACTGTGAGGAAAACGATGACTGTTACGTAAGGCGTGAAAGAAGTTCGACTTGTTCAAGAAGTTTTTACGTTGGTAAGGGGGTTGACGTAAAAGACGTTAAAGCAAAATATCTAAACGGCACCTTAGATATCGCCCTTCCCAAAAAGCAAGAAAGCCAAATTGAATCTAACGACATTACTATTGAGTAAAACCTCTTAACTAAACTGGTCGTGGCAAGAGATTGTCACGACTAGTTTTTTTTACAAAAAAGGACGAAATAAGTAAAATTTCAATATCTTTTTAAGGGAAGTTATGGTAAAATGATATTATGAGGTAAAGTATGAAAAAAGTAGAGCAAGAAAATCAAACTGCATTACAACTTAAAAACATAATAAAAGTTTACGGAAGCGGTGATAACCTCGTTTCAGCGCTTAAAGGCGTAGATTTGTCTTTCAGGAAAAATGAATTCGTATCAATTTTAGGTCCGTCCGGTTGTGGTAAAACCACTATGCTCAATATTATCGGTGGTTTAGACAGATATACCTCGGGCGATTTGATTATAAACGGCACCTCCACTAAGCAGTATAAAGACGGCGACTGGGATGCTTACCGAAATCATAGAATCGGTTTCGTCTTTCAGTCGTATAACCTTATTCCACACCAGACGGTAATAGGTAACGTTGAACTTGCGCTTACGCTTGCGGGAATTTCAAAAGAAGAAAGAAGAAAAAGAGCGGAAGAAACCCTAAAAAGAGTAGGCTTAGAAAATGAAATGAAAAAACGCCCGAATCAACTTTCTGGCGGTCAAATGCAAAGGGTTGCAATAGCGAGAGCGCTTATCAATAACCCCGAAATTTTGCTTGCCGACGAGCCGACTGGGGCGCTCGATTCGACAACAAGCGTTCAAATTATGGAACTTATTCGCGAGATTGCGGGTGAACGCTTGGTAATTATGGTTACTCATAACCCCGAACTTGCCGAAAAATATTCTACCAGAATAGTTAAACTACATGACGGTTTAGTCGTTTCGGACAGTAATCCCTATAATCCTGAGGAAAAACAAGAACAAGTAAAAGAAGAAAAATCTAGAAAAAGAAAATTTTGGTTTAGACGTCGTAAAAAAGACAAAACGAGTATGAGTTTTAAGACGGCGTTAGGGCTTAGCGGAAAAAATCTTTACGCTAAAAAAGGTAGAACGGCAATTACCAGTTTTGCAGGGAGTATAGGTATTATAAGCGTGTGCCTAGTGCTTGCGCTTTCTAACGGATTTAATAACTACATACTAAAAACCGAAGAAGACATGCTCTCATATTACCCCTTAGAAGTAACCGAAACCACGGTGGATTTAACTAGTATTACGTCGGGTATGATGCAAGCGTCTGATATGCCAGATTTAAGTCAACTGGAAGATAAGGTTTACGTCAATTCTTTTTTAACCAACATTGCGCAGGGCATGACCGTTACTAACAACATAAGCGACGATTATTTAGAATACGTTGAGCAAATGGACGCAAACGGCTGGACGGAAGCAATTTCTTACGGCACGGGCATCAATTTGGCTAACAACCTATTTACCGACGTTAAAATGAAAAGTGTTGAGGGTGGCGATAAAAGTGTAAAATATTCTTTGTCGTCGCTAAAAGATTACTATACAGTACTTTTAGGAAATCAAAAAGAAGAATATGCGCAGTTAGCGCCTATGGTAGATTATTTAGGGGCAATTTATGGTAAAATTCCCGGTACGAGAGATTTAAATAAAGAAAATCTTGGTGAATACGTATTATCTCAATACGAACCCGCAAGTCAAAATAGTAAGTTCCCGACAGAAAGCAATCAGGCGATTCTTGTTTTAGGTAAAAATAACGATATAACAGACTTGACGCTCGCGCAACTCGGTATAATGGGTGAAAAACAATTTTTAGATTTATTCCCCGAAACGACTGATAATACTGAAAATAATCCCACAGAAGATTATCAAACGGTATCGTTTAATGATATTATCGGTAAGAAATACAGTCTTTTGTATAACGATTCGATATATGTAAAAAATACTGACCCCAATGCTGAATATATGTTTAGCTATCAGGGAGAAAATCCCACTAAAACTGATGGTATTGAGATTGAGATAGTAGGCGTTTATAGGTTAAAAGCTGGCAGGACTAACGGCTGTTTAGGTAGTGGTTTATTCTTTACGGAAAAATTAGTAGAAGACTATTTAGCTATAAATATGCAGTCTGAAATTGCAAAAGAAATACGTGAACAAGCTAATGTATCTGCAATACTTTTGCCGATGGTTCAACAACTAAAAGAAATGCCAGATGGTGAAGAAAAAGAAACATTAGAGCAAAAAATCTTTCAGTACGCAATGAGTAAGTATAATTACTTAAAACGTGCAAGCAAGACACTTGATTCGTATTATATAGAAAGCAACGACGGAGGAATAAAGGTCAATATTCTTTTCGGCGATTCGGCGCTAAGGTCGGTAGGTGGAAAAGACACTGTAAATTCTATAAAAATTTATACTGACACTTTTGAACATAAAGATATTATTTTATCGCACTTAGACGCGTGGAACGATACTCACGAAAAGGAAGAACAAATAAGATATACCGATACCGTAGGTATGATGATGAGTATGATGCAAATGATGCTTGATGCCATAACGTACGTACTAGTTGCGTTTACGTCGATATCATTAGTTGTTTCGTCGGTAATGATAGGTATTATTACTTACGTTTCGGTTGTAGAGCGCACCAAAGAAATAGGTGTTCTTCGTGCAATCGGGGCAAGAAAACGCGACATAAGAAACTTATTTAATGCTGAAACCTTTATAATCGGTCTTACTTCGGGTGCTATGGGTGTAGGTGTTAGTTATTTGTTGTCAGGTATTATTAACCTGATTTTGGGTTCGCTCACGGGAATTTCAACGCTTGCGTCGTTGCCTATAACAAGCGCATTTATAATGGTCGTCGTAAGCATTGCGCTAACGCTTTTGGGCGGATTAATACCTTCAAGGTCGGCGGCTAGAAAAGACCCAGTAGTTGCTTTAAGAACAGAATAAGCTTAAAATAGGGGTAATTTTGATTAAAAACTTAAAAAAAATAACTTTTTCTATTGATATAATTTTTTGAGTATGTTATAATCATAAAAGAAAAAATACAAGGAAAATCTGTTAATGTCGAACGAAAGGGAAAATGTTGTTAAAGGTGAAAAAGAATTAAGCGTCGTTGAATTGTGGTATATATTTTGCAAGAATATTCTTTGGGAAGCGATAATATTCGTCGTAGTTTTAGCTATCGGATTTGCAGTTGCGTTTACCTCGAAGGATTATTACGTTGCTAGGGCAAGCGTAATAGTTAAAGCAAGCCTTAATTCTTCGACTTCACAGTCGTATAACGACACGCCGTTATCTCAACAACAAGTGGTGTTGGTTTGCGACGTTTTAAAGAACGAATCATTTATTGACCGTGTTCAAGCAGAAATAGATAAGCCTGTTTCAGCGGGTAGTTTATCTACTTCTTATACCGAAGAGTCGTTGCTTATAAACTTAAAATATACCGACGTCGAACCTGCGCTTGCAAAAGAAAAACTTACCGCGATTATTAACGAAATTGCGCGTTTTTCAAGAGAGACTAACGATCAGTTTTTAAATAAATATTTCGCTGCTGACGTAGAAGTCGTTCCGTTGACAGGCGCAAGCGATGAGGTAAATCCTATCGTGTCGGCTCAAAGTAACAAGACAAAGATAATATTATTGTCCGTCGCCTTAGGTTTTGTGGCAGTGTTCTTATACGTCTTGTGTATGTTGTTCTTCGGAGATAAGGTTAATTCAGAAGAAAAACTTGAAAGAATAACGGGCAAAAAGAATTTTATCGTTATCGATGAGAAAAAGATATCAAAAAAATCTAAAAAAGATAAGAGTTTTAGTAGTAAAGAGTTAATACAATTAAAACTTGGTAAACTTGCCGACTCGCTTATTTATATGCAAGACGGTGAAAAGAATAAATTGTATCAAATATATCAAATTCAGTCTACTACCAGTAAAGAGGGTAAGACCACTATTGCCATTAACCTTGCTTTAACACTTGGTTCAAGCAACAGAAAAACGCTTATTATTGATTGTGACTTTGCTCATCCTAGCGTACATCGCGCGCTTAAACTTTCTAAGCAAAAGGGTATTACAGACTACTTTAAAGGTGAACTCGATTTCGACGGTATTATAAAAAAGACTGCTAACGAAAACGTAGACGTTATTACTTGTGGCGACCAGATTACCGACCATACCATATTCTTTACGTCCGAAAAATTTAAAAGCATCTTAAAAGAGGCAAAGGCTAAATATGATTTCATAATCTTAGACTGCGCGCCAGTTAAAGCGCTTTCAGATTACATCAATATTTCACCCTTAGTAGATGCAACTTTACTAGTAGTTGAAAATGATTCAATTAGTTCGAGAGAACTTGCTTACGTTGTAAACGAACTCGATTCTTGTAACGCTAACGTAGTTGGTACAGCGCTCAATTTCAGCTCGTCTCCCTCGCAGAAAAAGTATTATTACTACTATTACGGTAATGACGGCAAAAAGCAAACTCATGAATGATATCAACTAAATCTTTTATAAATTTAAAACCTTACCGCGGGGTAAGGTTTTATTTTTTTACAGGAGCTATTTTTTGTATGCGTTTTTCTTTTAACAAAATTTCGCGGTAACATCTTTTCCACAGTTTGTCGAACTGTTGTTGGTCTGAAAAGGATAGTAAATCAAATTTTAGTTCGGTATCTGTAACGTGTACCGTATATCCGTTAGAAGCAATTACGTTCCCTCGTTTTACGTCGTGAAGTACAAACGGTAACCGACAGTACTTTTTATAAAAATAAGGAGCTAATAAAGGGGACACGTTAGAGTTTGGCGCAATAGACGCGTAAAGTATACCGCCGTCACTTTCACTAAACTCTAACGTTCTTATAAGTCGGTTTCTTTCTCTTATCACTTTATCTTCTATGGATAAAAATTGCATAACCTTTTCAATCTCGGTATTTTTAGACGTGTCACGTCTGTAAAAAAGAGTAGTGTACGAAACAAAAAAACAAACGTCAAGCGCTCGCTCGTCATCAGACAATAGACAATTAGAAATCTTGTCAATCAATTGTTTACCACCGTACCCGAATATAGCCTTACCTACACGTTTAGAACGTTCGGGGTCAGTGGCTATATTAATGACCTTTATTCCGTACTTATTTTGGGGTAGATTGTCGCCAAAAATACGGTCAGGTAAGATTTTTTTGACAAAGCTCACGTATAGCGCGCTAAACAACCCGTCAATACTTTTTTCGACGTTAAATGCCCTCATAATTTTCTCCTTCAACCTATAAAAGTATAAAAATTATATCATTATAATTTACAAAAGTCAAACAAATGTTCGTGTTTTAATAAAATAAAAGGGGTGGAAAATTTTTCCACCCTGTGAGCGTTATTTTATAACTCTTACTTTGATAATACCATCAAGGTCGCTTATATGAGAAATTGCTTGTTCACTCGCTTCTTGGTCGATATCTATCATAGTTACCGCATATTCGCCTTTACTTTGATTAGAGAGGTTTGCTATGTTGACGTTTTCTTTACCGACGGCGGTAGTAATTTGAGCAAGAATATTAGTAATATTTTTGTGTAAAATAACAAGTCTAGTATCTGTTGTTCTCGGCATAGAACAAGAAGGGAAGTTAACAGAGTTAGTAATGTTGCCGTTTTCAATATAATCGATGAGTTGTTTTGAAGCCATAATCGCGCAGTTGTCTTCTGCTTCTTCGGTAGAAGCGCCGAGATGGGGGATACAAATAACGTTTTCCACACCGATGAGTTCGTCTTTTGGGAAATCACAAACATATTTGCCAACTTTACCTGACTCTACTGCTTTAATAATATCGTTGTTGTCTACTAGTTCACCACGAGCGCAGTTAATAATTACTACGCCGTCTTTCATTTTTCTCAACACGCCTGCGTTAATCATATTCTTGTTAGTGTTAGCAATATACGGAACGTGAATAGTGATATAATCGCAAACCTTGAACATTTCGTCAAGTTCCTTAACTACGTTAACGTGTCTTGATAGTCTTAACGCTGCGGTAACCGAAAGATAGGGGTCGTAACCGTAAACTTCCATACCTAAGGAAAGTCCAACGTTAGCAACTAACGCGCCGATAGCCCCAAGACCGATTACGCCTAGTTTTTTGTGGTAAACCTCTTTGCCAGCAAAATTAGATTTGCCTTTTTCGACGAGTTTTGCTACTTCGTCGCCTTTGCCTTTAAGAGTTTTAACCCATTCAACCGACTCCGATATCTTTCTTGAACCCATTAAAAGACATAATAAAACAAGTTCTTTTACAGCGTTAGCGTTAGCGCCGGGGGTGTTGAAAACTACAACGCCTTGTTCAGCGTATTTATCATAAGGGATATTGTTTACGCCAGCGCCCGCTCTTGCAATAGCGAGTGTGTCTTTTGATAGAACGTAATCGTGCATATTGAACGAACGCAGGAGTATGCCCACGGGATTTTCGATTTGGTTATCAACTCTGTAAGTTGTGTCGAAAACGTCGTTAATTACCTGACTTATGGAATTAAGGGTTAAAATATCTTTCATTATTTGTTCTCCATTTCAAATTTCTTCATAAAACTGATAAGCGCTTTAACGCCTTCGACGGGCATAGCGTTATAAATTGACGCTCTCATACCACCGACAAGACGGTGACCTTTAAGCGAAACAAGTCCAGTCTTAGTTGCTTCTGAAACGAACTTAGCGTCTAATTCTTCCGAGGGGGAAACGAACGGAACGTTCATAATCGAACGGTCTTTAACGTTGACGTTGTTGGTATAAAAACTAGAATTATCGATAAAGTCGTATAACATTTTGGCTTTTTGACGGTTAACTTCTTCGATTGCCTTGACACCGCCCATAGCTTTTAACCATTTAAATACTAACATAGAAACGTAAATCGGAAAACACGGGGGAGTGTTGTACAAACTGTCGTTTTTATCGTGAATAGCGTAGTTTAGCATAGTGGGGCAAATAGGCATAGCCTTGCCTAAAAGACTTTTTTTAACGATAACGATAGTTAGTCCCGCGGGCGCTATGTTTTTTTGCGCGCCTGCGTAGATTAAACCGAAATTCTTAACGTCGATTTCTTCGGATAAGATACAAGAACTCATATCCGAAACAATGGGCGCGTCGGTTTTGGGAAGTTCTGTGTAACGCGTACCGTAAATGGTGTTATTCCAAGTGGTATGAACGTAATCAATACCGTCGCGGAATTTAACGTCTTTCATGTCGGGAATAAAAGTATAGTTAGCGTCCTTAGAAGAAGCGACGACGTTTACGTCGCCGTATTTTTTGCCTTCTTCGTACGCTTTTTGTGCAAAGCTTCCGGTAAGTATATAGTCTGCTTTACCGTTAGACAAAAGGTTTAAGGGTACGGCTGCAAATTGTTGGGAGGCTCCGCCTTGTACGAAAAGAACCGAATAATCGTCGGGAATGTTCATAAGTTCACGTAAAAGCGCGTTTGCCTGGTCGTTAACCTCCATAAACACTTTACTTCGATGGCTCATTTCAGTGATGCTCATACCTGAATTTTCGTAATTTAACAACTCTTTTTGAGCTTGTTCAAGAACGGAAACAGGTAAAACTGACGGACCTGCTGAAAAGTTAAAAACTCGCATAAAGTATTCTCCTTAAACTTATTTTGCTAGATATTATACTATTAGTCGACTTTTTTTTCAACTAAATTTATGCACGTTACTTAAATTTTAGTTGTATAAACTCAATAAAGTTTACAATTTTAAAAAAATTGTGTATAATAAAACCGAATTTATTAATTTTATTTTGAGAATATTGAAGGAGAATACTTTTGAAAATAAATAAGCAAAAACCGATAAAGGAAAAGGCAACCGTAACAACTCAAAAATCGGTAAAAAAAATGCAAACGGTAACACCAAAAAATAAAACTAAAAATCAAGTTGCTGTTTTGCAAAAAAAACCAGACAAAAATAAAAACAAATCGTTAAAAATCAGGTTCTTGGGCGGTGTAGGTGAAATTGGAAAAAATATGACTGCCATCGAGTACGGAAAAGATATAATAATAATCGATGCGGGACTTACCTTTCCGGGCGAAGATATGCCGGGCGTAGACCTAGTAATACCCGACGTAACCTACTTAACACAAAATAAAAACAAAATTCGCGGTATGATAATAACGCACGGACACGAAGACCATATCGGCGCTATTCCTTACATCTTAAAAGACCTAAACGTTCCTATATACGGAACTAAACTAACCTTAACCTTAATAGAAAACAAAATACGCGAGCATAAAATAAACGATGCGGTATTGAACTGTGTAAACGTAGGTAGCGTGATAAAGCTCGGTTGTTTTTCAGTTGAATTCATCAACGTAAACCACTCAATAGCAGGAGCGTGCGCACTAAGTATTACTACTCCCGTCGGCGTAGTATTTCACTCGGGTGACTTTAAAATTGATTATACGCCAGTAAACGGTGAAACCATGGATTTAACCAGAATAAGTGATATAGGCAAAAAAGGCGTACTTTTGCTTATGGCAGATTCTACTAACATAGAAATTGAAGGAACGACGATGAGTGAGTCGGTTGTAAAAGAAACGCTAGACCACGTTTTTTCTGGTAATCTAAAACGCAGACTTATTATTGCAACTTTTGCGTCTAACGTTCATAGACTACAACAAATTTTAGACCTAGCTGTAAAATATAAGAGAAAGGTGGCGTTTTCTGGTCGCAGTATGATAAATATTGCAGAATCAGCGTCTAAAATCGGCGAACTGACTATTCCAAACAACCTTATAATCGATGTAGAAAAAATTAAAAATTATAAAGACGAACAAGTCGTCATCGTGTCTACTGGTACTCAGGGCGAACCGATGAGTGCGCTTACCCGTATGGCGAGTGGCGAGTTTAATAAGGTAACCATAGGTTTAAACGACACCGTCGTAATTTCCGCTTCTGTAATTCCCGGCAACGAAAAAATGATTTACGGAGTAATAAATAATTTATATAAATTAGGTGCGGAAGTTATTTACGAAACCCTAGAACCTATTCACGTATCAGGTCACGCTTGTCGCGGTGAACTTAAAACTTTACACTCTTTGATTAAACCTAAGTTTTTCGTACCCGTTCACGGTGAATACAGACACTTAAAAAAACACACTGATTTGGCTAAGAGTTTAGGGTTAAAGTTTACTAACACGCTTATTGCTGAAATCGGGGATACGATAGAACTAACGTCAAACACTATGAAATTAGGCGAAAAGTTTACGGCGGGGTCAAGATTTGTCGACGGCATAGGAACAGAGGGCGTGGATAGTTTTGTTCTTCGTGACAGAATACATCTATCCGAAGACGGTATAATAGTCGTTGTTGTAGGATTAGAAGAATATTCTTACAAAGTATCTTCCGTTGAAGTTATAAACAAGGGTATAGCGTTTACCGACGCTATGATAAACGAAGTTAAGGCAAATCTTATAAACTCGTTAAAACAAGCCGATTTAAAATCAGCGCGTGACACTGCCGAAATAAATCAAATAATCCGTCGAAGTATTAAAAATTATATTTTCAAATCAACTAAGAAAAATCCGATGATTCTTCCCGTTGTGATGGTGGTATAGTGTTAGAAAAGATTTACCAAATGAGAAAACAGGCAAAAGAAAACGGACACCCCGTTTTAAGGGAACAATCGTTTGAATTGCTTTTAAAAACCATAAGAGAAAAACGCCCGAAAAAAATTTTAGAAGTAGGTACTAACGTAGGTTTATCGTCAGTTTCAATGTTGCTGTCGTCAGAAACTTCAACGCTTACAGGTATTGAAATTGATGAAGACACCAAACGTCAAGCCGAAGAAAACTACAAGTTATTCGGTGTAGAGAAGAGAGCTAAAATCTTTTTAGGCGATGCTAGTGAAATTATCCCCGTTTTAACGGTCGGTTACGACTTTATATTTTTAGACGGGCCAAAAGGACATTATTACGAGTATCTAGTTAACCTTTTGCCTTTACTTAATAAAGGCGGGATACTCTTTGCCGATAACGTACTGTTTAACGGGTACGTTTTCGCAAAAGTTAAAACACCTAAGAAGCACAACACCATCAAAAACAGTATGGAAAAATTTTTGACGGCCATTACAACAGATAAAACATTAAAAACCACCGTCTATGATTTAGAAGACGGCGTGAGTATAACGGAAAAACTTATATGAGAAAAATAGAACTTTTATCGCCCGCAGGCGATATGAACAAACTTAAAACCGCTTTCTACTTTGGTGCCGATGCCGTTTATATCGGTGGTAAAGGATTAAGTTTAAGAGCGCTTGCAGGTAACTTTACCGACGAGGAATTGCGTGAAGCCGTTGAATACGCCCACGCACTAAACAAAAAAGTGTACGTTACAGTAAACGTGTTCGCTAAAAATGACGATATAGAAAAAGCCGAAGAATATTTTAAATATTTGGAAAGCATTAACGTCGACGGTGCTATTATATCGGACACGGGTTTAGTTTCGTTGTGTCTGTCAGTTGCACCAAAACTTCCCGTAAACCTATCTACCCAAGCAAATACGCTTAACTATAAAACTGTGGAATTTTGGAAAAATCACGGTGTTAAGAGAGTAATTCTTGCCAGAGAATTAGGTTTAACCGAAATCGCTGAAATATCAAATAAAGTGCCTAATATTGAAATCGAAACGTTTATACACGGTGCTATGTGTATTTCGTATAGTGGAAGATGTTTGCTTTCCGATTACAGAACGGGAAGAAAAAGCAATCGTGGAGAGTGTGTTCAAGCATGCAGATGGCAGTACGAGATTAGAGAAAAAGATTCCGAGTGTGGGTATCTTGAAATGCAAGAAGACGAGCGCGGTACTTACATAATGAACAGTAAGGACTTGTGTCTTGTCGATTATATTGGCGATTTAGATAGGGCGGGTGTCGTTTCGTTCAAAATAGAAGGAAGAATGAAATCTGAATATTACCTAGCAACCGTTGTAAACGCATATCGTCGCGCAATCGACGAATATTACCAAAAAGGCGACGATTATAAACTAAATGCTTTATATAAAGCCGAGTTAGAAAAGACGGCGCACAGAGAATTTACCACGGCCTATTTGATTGGAGAAAATAACCGCACTGTAAACTATAACGATAGCCAAAGTAAAGGTAGTTTCAAGTTTATAGCGTTAGTGTTAGATTACAACGAGCAGGAAAAATACGCTCTCGTAGAAATGCGTAATAGGTTTAAAATCGGCGAAGAGTTGCAAGTTTTATCGCCTAGCCATACTTTTAACAAAAGTATCAACGTAGAAAAAATGCTAGACGAAAAAGGTCAAGAGGTTTTAGATGCAAAACTTGTTCAACAAAAAATTAAACTTTATACCGACCTTCCCTTAAAGACAGGCGACATTTTAAGAGCAAAAGCAAATTAACGTAAAAATTAAAATCCCCAAGTTTTATTCAAAACTTGGGGATTGTTTTATTTTTCAAAAAGTTTAACTAGCGTTTGTTTTACCATTTCACGCATAACGAGATAATCGATGTATTCGTGCTTATCAAAGACGTATTCGTGCGAAAAGGATTGAATTATATTTATAAAAAAATCTTAAAATTAATCTTTTTTAGTATAGATTTATGTGACAAAGAAAAATCTCTATTATTTACGTCCTTAAAAAGTGGATTAGTAAATTCGGAATTAATAAATTTATCAGGATATATTTTAGATTGTTGAGTCAGATTATCTATTCCTAAAGTATAGTCATACATTAAATTGTATTGTGCAGTAATATTGCTGTTTAAAGTGCTAGAACACATGATTTCAGTATTATTACCGACTAATATATTATTGGAAAGTGTAAAGCTTGTGTGGTCTTCAATTCGTGAAAGTTGTACGATATGATTTTTCCCAAAGGCAAAAATATTATTTTCTATAGTATTATCTTTCCCGTAATGAAGATGAAAACATGATGAAGAGCAGTCATAAACTAAGTTGTTTTTTACTGATATAAAACTACTACCCTCGTCAAGGTATATACCCCATCCTCCATAACCGTCAACACCGTCATAACAGCCCACATTATATATAATATTATTACTTATAATAGTGCCTGGTTGAGGTCCAAGCGTATATATAGCTCCCATGTCTGAAAGCCAACCATTACCAATGTTAAAAATAGAATTACCGTCTATCAGTATGTTATTTGTGGGGTTGTCAGTGTATCCCCAACACCAACCAACCGAAATTCCTGTATACCACCCATCATGAACGTTATTATTCAAAATATTACAATTTTCTGCATGTACTAAAAGAATTCCAACTGCATTATTATAAATTCTTCCATAGTAACCGATATCACAGTTGCTGATAGTAATATTTTTTGTGGTTGCAGGTAAAGTATATTTACCAATAATATTAACTGCATTTGCACCAATATTATTAA
>JAZRGZ010000060.1:0-8842 GCA_045644505.1 Christensenellaceae bacterium
AGTACGTAAGTTTCAAAACAAACTAGAAGACGGAAATTATAGTGAACGAAAAGAAGAACGCTTAAACGAAAAACTTGCTAAAGCTAAAGACAAAAAGAAAGTAGCTGAAATCCAATTAAAAAATCCTGCGCCACAAACAACCAATAAAAAAACGTCTATCTCTTCAACCGTTAACATTAACCGTAACGTTAGCTCTAAATCTACGCATTTTCATGGCCACGTTCACGTTAAGCCAAAAAACAAATAGTATTTATTTTTTGCCCTGCTGTTCCTTAGAACAACTAGGGCTTTTTTGTTTGTCGTCGCTTAAGGTTCGATTCAAATTACCGAATCCACAAGAAAAAGGAAATTTAACTTCTTCTTTGTCTTTTTTTACAGGGGTAATCAACCAAATTTTTTCAATTATTTGCGCAATAGCAAAAATTACCAAAGCAATTGCTATCGTAATAAGAAGAAATTTAATCAAACCGTTCTACTCCTTTTTACAAAACAAGAATTTCTTGTTTTTTAAATAAAATAGCAAAGAATTTCTTGTTTGTCAAGTATAAAACAAGAATTTCTTGTAAAATTTTTAAAAAAAGGGGTTTTTGATATGAATAGACTTCGAGAATTGAGAAAAAATCGTGGTTTAACACAAAAAGACGTTGCTTCAAACATTGGCGTTAGTCCACAATCTTACGGATATTATGAAAATGAAATAAATCACCCAGACCCACAAACGTTAATAAATCTTGCAGATTTCTTTAATTGCACCATTGACTATCTTTTGGGCCGTGAGGATGACCTGGGCAACGTTATAACCGGGCATACTTACAGTCCGAATACAGAAGACGAAGAAAAACTGCTTTCTGCGTTTAGGGTTTTAGATGCAGTAGATAAAGAAACTTTCCTTATTCAGATTACGGCAATCGCCAAAGAAAAACGGCTAATAAAAAAATAACTCACTTTTTTAAGATAACTACATTTAGTAGTAACTTAATAAAAAAGTGAGTTAAAACGGTATTAACTTTTTATGCTGTTTTTTAGTTACAATATTCCCTATTACGAAAAAAGGAGAATATTGTAAAATGGACTTTAACGAGATAGACGTTTTTATAGAAACGTTATCAAAAATCAGCATGTTTTTAGGTCGATTAAAACACCAACAACTCGACCAATCAAAGACGCAAGTTATCGAAACCGTTAAGCATAGTCTTGACGGTTTTTCTATTTCAAATTCAGATGAATTTGAAGCACGGCGCCGTCGTGCCGTCATGGTAGATTCACAACTAAATAAAGTAGAGACGAAAAGAACGCCGGGCGTTTCTTTATTTTCAAAAAAGGAGATTACAGAAATGCCATGTCTAAAAGATTTAAAGTATAGAAAAACCGTTGACGGTATTCATCAGTTTAGGTACCGTAGAAACGGTTACAACGTTTCGTTTAACTCTAAGGTTTACGAAATTGCCAAAAAGAAGGCTTACGATTTTATAAAAAGCATTAAAAACACTATTAAAAAAGAAGCAGACGTTGTTTACCAAAAAACTCTTGATTATATCGCTGAAGCCTGGTTTATGCTGAAGGCAGAACACTCTGATGCAGAGACTCTGCGCAGTTACAAAAGCGCTTACAGATTACACGTTTCGCCGGTACTCGGTAAAAAAAGTGTAAGGTATATTTTACCGTTGGATTTGCAACCGTTTTTTGATGAACTATTTAAAAAATCGGGTAGACTTTCAGAAACGGTAAAAGTAGTTCTTAACGGTGTATTTAAGTATGCTCTGGCCAACCGGTTATGCCCGACTAACCCGATGGATGGCGTCGTGATAGAGAAACACTTCCGAACACCGGGCCAAGCACTGACGGATGACCAACTTAAACGTTTTAAGGAAGCCATGAGTAAAGCCTACCCACCGTACGGTTTGATTGGTCTTATTATTCTATATACGGGAATTCGTGGAGCAGAGTTAAACAGTTTAACGTTTGATTGGGAGAACGGCACTTTCACGGTAGATAACGCAAAACTAAAAAAGTCGCAAAAAGATAAAAAAATTAATCTGCAACGCACGTTGCCTATTTTCCCTGCACTTTGGCCGTTACGTCATAGAATCGAAACAGAAAACTGGAAGAAGAACCCCAAGACGTTATCTACACACTTTACCGAATATTGGTCAGAAAACACCGTAAAAGACTTGCGCCACACCTTTGCTTCTAAATGCAGAGAAGCCGGGATAGAAAATGAAATTGTAAACGTATGGCAAGGGCATGCTCCTGGTAAAAACGTTACGGCGAACACCTATACGCATTTTTCAATGGAATATCAGAAGCAACAAGCAAAAAAATTACGTCCTTACTGACGATTTTTGCGCAAATACTTCCCATTTTACTTCCCAAAAATTCATAATTTTAGATAAATTTTAAAAAAATAAACCCCCGAAAGTGGTTACGGGAGTATAAAAAAAGGGTGTCTTAGTGCGCGCAAACTGCCTAAAACACCCTTGTAAGAGGTTAAAAACCACTTTTTGGTTGCGGGGGTGGGATTTGAACCTCACGGCCTCCGGGTTATGAGCCCGACGAGCTACCAGGCTGCTCTACCCCGCGATATGTGTGCTAATTTTTGAAAGCCTTATTATAATATATCAAAATTTATCGTTTGTCAACAATATTTACTTAAATTTATTTAAATATCAATATTTTTAACTTGAAATTTTTGTCGGGCTTTGATACAATATATATATGTTTGCGGATTTTTCTAAACTTAACAAAAATCCTACTGTCGTAGGGGTTGCCGTGTCTGGCGGAAAAGATTCTATGGCGTTACTTTATTATGCTTATAAAAACCGCAAAGCCTTAAACCTTACCCCCGTCTGCATTAATATTGAACATGGTATACGTGGGGAGCAGTCTAAAAACGACAGTTTGTTCGTTAAAGATTTTTGCGATTCAAACGGTATTCCTTTTTACGGATACGTTGTAGATTGTCCAACTTATTCTACCGACAACAAGTTGTCTATTGAACAAGGTGCTAGGGTATTAAGATATAATTGTTTTTACGACGCTCTTTCAAAAAATTTATGCGACGTAATAGCCACCGCACATCACCAACGAGATAACGTTGAATCGGTTTTGTTTAACATGTTTAGAGGGTCGGGGCTTAACGGACTTAAAGGCATTAACGATTACGATGATAAAATCATACGTCCTTTGCTTTACACAAGCAAACGCCAAATAGACGAATACGTAAAAGAACAAAATATTCCTTACGTTACTGACGGAACTAATTTTGATACTGATTACACTAGAAACTATATCCGTTTAGAAGTGTTACCCGTTATAAAAAAGGTGTTCCCCGAAGCCGAAAGAAGCATTTCACGGCTAATCCAAACCGTGCGTGAAGACGACGATTATTTAACTGAACAGGCGGAAAAAATTCTAACCTTACAAGGCGGATTAGTTAAAATCCCCGTAGACGCATCTAAACCCTTGTTTTGTAGGGCGGTTATAATGGCGTTAAAAGAGTTAGGGATAGAAAAGGACTGGGAAAAAGTTCACGTAGACGACACTTATGCGTTAACTTCTAATATTAATGGAGCGACGATAAATCTTCCAAAAGGAATAAAGGCTACTCGTGAATACGAGTTTATAACATTTTATAAATCCACAACAAGCCAATCGGTATCAGTGCCTTTTAAGGACGGTAAAATCCTAATAGGCGACGACGTATATTTGGCTGAAACTCTTTCAGTTAAGACGGTTAACTTGAAAGACGGTATATATCTAGACAAAGACAAAGTGCCGAACAATGCTGTAATACGATACAGAGAAGAAGGCGACACTTTTACTAAAATCGGTGGCGGTAGCAAGAAGTTGTCAGACTTTTTCACCGATAAAAAAATACCCAAACGGTTAAGAGACCAACTACCGCTTGTTGCAGTCGGTAAAGAAATTTTAGCAGTTTTAGACTTAACCGTTTCTGACAAAGTAAAAGCAGACACTACAACCACAGAAGTTATAAAAATCACCAAAGAGAGTTAAAAAATGAAGAATAAGTATATAAGAGTAGTTTTATCTAAACGTACTATTCAAAAACGCGTTAAACAGATTGCCAAGCAGATATCTTGTGATTACGCTGGAAAGACACCTGTTATCATTTGCATGCTTAAAGGAGCTGTTTATTTCTTTACCGATTTGGTAAATTACGTTACTATTCCCGTAACGATAGAGTTTGCTAGGCTTTCGAGTTACAAAAACGGTATGACGGGTGGCGATATGGAACTTGTTGCCGATATCAAAGAAAAAATTGAAGGTAAAGACGTAATTATTGTTGAAGACATAGTAGACAGTGGTAAAACGCTTGCTTACTTTATTGATATGTTAAAAAAGAAAAATCCTGCGTCGGTTAAGATTTGTGCATTTTTAGACAAATTAGAAAGACGTGAAGTGGCTGTTAAATCAGATTACGTTGGGTTTGATATAGATTGCGGGTTCGTTATAGGATACGGACTGGACTATGCGGAAAAATACAGAGAACTCCCCTACTTGGCGGAAGTTTTAGACCCTACTAAAATATAAAAAACAATAGGTGGTAAATGTAATGGCTTACGATTTTAATGAAATTGTTTCTAACTTTAAGGTGGACGGTAAACTTTTATCTTGCGAAAGATACGGCGAAGGTTTAATCAACGAAACCTACCTCGCTATCATTGAACAAGACGGCAAACCCGTCAACTTTATTTTACAAAAAATCAACAATAAACTTTTTAAGAACGTTGACAAGCTTATGAACAACATAAGACTTGTTACCGAGTTTAACCGTAAAAAAATAATAGAGCGTGGTGGCAACCCCGAACGTGAAAGCCTTACGCTTATCTACACAAAAGACGGCAAGCCTTACGTGGAAAATGCCGACGGGTTTTTTAGAATGTACGTCTTTATTACCGACGCATTTGCACCCGAAAAAGTAGAAAAACCCGAGGACTTCTATTACAGCGGTTTGGCGTTCGGCAACTTTGCTAAACTTCTTTCGGAATTTGACGCTACTCAGTTATACGAGGTTTTACCTAATTTCCATAACACCAAAGTTCGTTATGAAAACTTAGTAAAAGCTATTGATGCTGATATCGTAGGCAGAAAGAAAGACGTTCAAGCAGAAATTGATTTCTATCTTTCAAGAAAAGATTACTGCGGTAAAATCGTTGACCTTTTAGAAAGCGGTAAAATGCCCACGAAAGTTACGCATAACGGCACAAAGTTAAACAATATTATGATAGACAATGAAACGGGTAAACCTATTTGTGTTATCGACCTTGACACTATAATGCCCGGTAGCATCTGCTACGATTTTGGCGACAGTATTCGTTCGGGCTGTAATACAAGCACGGAAGACGACCCCAACCTTGATAACGTAAATTTCGATATTGACCTTTTTGAAACTTACGCAAAAGGTTACATCGAAGCATTAGGCGACGGAGTTACCGATATAGAAAAACAACATTTACCCTTTGGCGCTATGCTTATGACATTTGAATGCGGTATGAGATTTTTAACCGATTATCTTGAAGGCGACACCTATTTTAGAACAAAACGTCCTAATCATAACCTAGACAGAACGAGAACCCAAATGAAACTCGTTTCCCAAATGGAAAATCTTATGGACAAATTAATAGCAATTGTTAATAAATATTAAGATATAACGGATTATTAAAGGCTGTTGGCTAAACCAACAGCCTTTAAGTTTTTATTTGTATTGTTTTTATAAAATTACAAATCACCACTAATATTTTGTAAAGGAGTACACGAACTGTCAGAAACACCTGACGAGTTTTCCCACGTAAACGCCACTTCATTTTCTTCTGTGTATCATTCATAACCTGATTACTATTTTTTTGTGACATATTATATCTAATATTGTAAATTAAATTATTTGTTTTTTTTGCATTATCCTCGTCACTATTTGGCTGATATTCACCATCAATAAACCCACTATTATCTACATTATATGTATTAGTTGCGTTATATAATTCTTGTTCTGTCAAACTACTGTTTGTCCGACTAAAAGCATACGCATTCAATGTTGATAAACCAAAGAACGTTGTAATACACATCACAAGCGTAATTAATGCAATCAAATATACTTTCCACTTTTTAACCATAACTTTCCTCCTTGGTTATTTTATATTTTTGATAATATTAAACCTAAGCAATTATTAAATTTTTATCACCAAAAAACTCAATATTTTCAATTTCACTTATTTCTTGAACACCCCCTTCTACAAGCTTACCTTCCTAAAATTATTTTAGTGAAATTGCAAACCCTTGTTGTCTTATAAATCCATAATAACTACCAAACTCTTCATCATACTCACCAGAAAAAAATCCACAATATTTTATGGTGTCTGTATCAAAATCATAATAATATAAGCAATATGGTATTTCGCCCCGAACTGACCCCGACAAGCCAAAATCCAAACCGCAGGTAATTATAAAAAACCTATTATCGTACACCTTAAATTGGGCAATTTTACTTTTTCTATTATAATCTTCTATTTTTTCATTCCATATGTTGTGTATTTTTACATAAGCATCGCTTCTATCTTCCATAAATTTAATATTCACAGTAATGTCACATTCTTTGTACTTAATATTAAACATTTCATTACTGCTTTCTTCTATGCCTACATAAGTTATTGTTAATTGCTCGCCTTGTAATGTATGAATCATTTCTATTTCATTTAAATTAATCTGCCCTTCCTTGTTCCATTCGCCATTTAACGAATAATTATCATCTTCAATAGAAATTTCATTCATCCTTTCATATAAAAACTTATGTTCATCTGCAAACCACCCTTTCTTGCAACTGGTAACCAAACACCAACAGGATATTATACTTAATATAATTGCCAATAGTCTTCTACTCTTCAAAATATAACTACCTCCTTTATTATTTTTAAGTATCTTAATAGCCTCGAATTTTTTTCAATTGTTTTATTTTTTTACATTCGAAATATCAAGTATCCTTTACTATCATCAATTGTTGATCTGGTCTAAAACCGTCATAACATGCATTTTCATTAAGTTTTCCTGAATAGAATCCACAGTAATAAACTGTGTCTGCATCTATATCATAATAATATAAAACATATGGTGTTTCTCCTTTAACCGAGCCTGATAAGTGAGCTTTCAAACCCACAGTGATTATAAAAATTTTGTCATCAAAAACCACAACATGTTCAACTTCGCTTGTTTTTTGAACACCTCCTTCTACTAATTTCCCATTCCAAATTTTATTTATATCGTTATATACTGTGCTTCTTTCTTCCATAAACGCAACATCTATAATTGTCTCGTTGTTTTTTAAGTTAATTTTGAAAAATGCTCCGTAGGATACAATTAATTCTTCACCTTGATATGTATACTCACCGCCTTTGTGCTGAATCATATAATCAGTGTTATTTTCTGCTAAGGAATAACCACTATATTCTATTTGTATGTCGCTCATCCTTTCGTATAAAAACTTATGTTCATCTGCAAACCACCCTTTCTTGCAACTGGTAACCAAACACAAACAGGATATTATACTTAATATAATTGCCAATAGTCTTCTACTCTTCAAAATATAACTACCTCCTTTAATTTTTTATCCATTTTACAAATCACCTCTAATATTTTGTAAAGGAGTACACGAACTGTCTGAAACCCCTGACGAGTTTTCCCATGTAAACGCCACTTCATTTTCTTCGGTAGCCATAATTTTCCTCCTTTATTATTTTAGTTTTTTGATAACATAAAAAAATTAACTATTGTTTATAATTTTTTGTTTATCTTAAAATCAGTCCACCCATCAAATCCTTCATACCAACCCTCTGCAGTCATTTCCCCAGAATAGAAGCCACAATACATCACTGCATCATTTCCAAAATCATAGTAATACAACACATTCGGACATTCGCCCCCAATACTTTTGTCCATACCACTATTCAGCGATGAAGTAACAATAAAAATTTTTTCATCATAAACACCAACACCAGTAACTCTCGCAGGGGACAACGCATCAGTTTTACCCACCCATATCTGGTTTATACTAACATAAATGGGGCTTTTTTCTTCCATAAAAGATTGATTTATAACAACTTCAAAATCGTTATAAGAAATTGTATAATTTCCATCCTTTTGTTGAACAACAAGTTCCCCGTCACCAAAAACAAATTCATAGGATGGTATATGTTGACCTTTAGTGATACACAATTCATCTTCCCATCTACAAGGCACCAAATAATACCCCTCATACTCCACAGGGATTTCGATCATTCTTTCATATAAAAACTTATGTTCTTCCGCATACCAACCTTTCTTGCAACCAGTAAACAAACACAAACAGGATATTATACTTAATATAATTGCCAATAGTCTTCTACTCTTCAAAATATAACTACCTCCTTTAATTTTTTATCCATTTAGCATAGAGTTTTGTTTCTTGATAAATTTCTTTCTCTTGCTCATCGTATTGAGCTTGTGGCAAAGTATCATATTCAAAATTCCACGTCTTCCCCTCATATCTCCATTCCCTGAAAACGAAATTCGTATATTCGGGAGTTATAGGCAAAGACACTTTTCCTCCTGACGCAACAGTCTGCGGCTTTACAGTGCTTCCGCCGTTTGAATTAAAGCTTACCGTATAATATACCGTATCGGTCGTTACTGTATCGGCATCGTTTTTACATGCCATAAGCATGAGCGGAAACACGAGAAAGACTGCCGTTATTATAGCAATTTTTTTCAACATCATACGCTTTAGGACAAAATCCTATCCTTTCATTATTTACAAATATATTATATCTCTATTTTGGTTTTTTGTCAACCGAAT
>JAZRGZ010000061.1:0-27521 GCA_045644505.1 Christensenellaceae bacterium
GGTAAGGCTACCATAGGGATACGGATTGCTGCCGCAAAGTAGTGGAGACACTATGAGATGGTATGAACAAAGCACGTCGAAAACAAGGCGTACTTTAACGCAATTACATCGCCCTACGGTGCTAAAGCCAGTATGGTTACAACTAGCGTAATATTTTACGCTTTTAGTGTTTTTCCTGTCGGATATTCTGACGGGATTTTTTGTTTTTTAAGGAGGGTAAGATATGACGGAAGAATTACAACAAACTTACGAAAAATTAGCGTATTTTTTTGAAAATCGAAAGTTTGCCGATTTAAGGATAACCCTACTTGATACCGAGCCTGCGGACATCGCCATTTTTATGGAAGAAAACTTAGACGAAAAAGAACGTCTGGTATTTTATAGGTTGCTTCCAAAAGAACTTGCTTCCGACGTTTTTGTAGAAATTGAAACGGACAGCCAAGAATATTTAATTAGAGCGTTTACCGATAAAGAATTAAAAGCCGTTATCGACGATATGTTTTTAGACGATACCGTCGATATCATTGAAGAAATGCCCGCTAACGTCGTTAAACGTATACTAAAAACTTGCGACCATGACGACAGAAAACAAATAAATCATCTGCTTTCCTACCCCGACGATTCGGCAGGGTCTATAATGACCACAGAGTTTGTTTCGCTGTCGGAAAAATTGACGGTAAAAGAAGCGTTTAATAAAATTAGAAAAACGGGCGTAGACAAGGAAACTATATATACTTGTTACGTAACCGACACAAAAAAACATTTAATCGGCGTGTTAACAGTAAAAGATTTACTTCTTGCCGACCCAGACGATAGCGTTTTTAACGTAATGGATACTAACGTCGTTACCGTGGAAACGTTAGACGACAAAGAATACGTTGCTTTGCAGTTGTCTAAATACGACTTTTTGGCTCTTCCCGTTATCGATAAAGAAGGTTGTCTTGTCGGCATCGTAACCGTCGACGACGCAGTCGACGTCTTACAAGAAGAGGCAACCGAAGACATTCAAAAAATGGCGGCAGTTTCGCCCACCGAACAACCTTATCTTAAAACTTCGGTGTTTAGCATTTGGAAAGCAAGAGTGCCGTGGCTACTTATTCTAATGTTTTCGGCAACTTTTACCAGTATGATACTCTCAGGATACGAAGCAAAACTTTCTACCGTTTTATACGCGTTCGTGCCTATGCTTATGGGAACTGCCGGTAATGCAGGCGGTCAAGCCTCCGTAACCGTAATTCGTGCGCTCGCAGTCGGCGACGTAGAGTTTAAGGACGCGTTTAGAATTTTATGGAAAGAATTAAGAGCGTCGTTACTGCTTGCTTTAACCGTGGCGGTAGGTTGTTTCTTAAAAATGACGTTTATCGACAGTTTGTACAACGAAATTACTTGGCAAATTTCTGCGGTAGTTTCCGTCGTGTTGTTCTTAACGATGGTAATGGCAAAATTAATCGGCGCAATCTTACCGCTTCTTGCAAAAAAGATACGTCTTGACCCCGCAGTAGTTGCTTCGCCGTTTATAACTACGGTAATTGACGCGCTATCTTTGATAATTTATTGCACTATTGCAATAGCAATATTGTAAAAACGTTTGGAGTTTTATAAATTTTGTGTTACAATAGTTAAGTAAAGAATTATTCTAGCCTGCGGATATGGCGGAATTGGCAGACGCGCTAGACTTAGGATCTAGTGGGAGACCGTGGGGGTTCAAGTCCCTTTATCCGCACCATAAAAAAAGGAAGTCCTTGCGACTTCTTTTTTTATTTTAAATCGTTGAAAAGCTTTGGCGTTTGTGTTACAATAATTATATTATGGTAATAGTGTTATTAACGGCGCTGGGGGTTGGTGGAGCAACCGTTATCGGCGCAGGCTTAGGATTTTTGTTTAAGAATTTATCACACAAGTTTTCCGATATAATCATATCGTTTGCGGGAGGTGTTATGCTCTCGGCATCAATTTTCGGGCTTATAATACCGTCGATTGAACTCGGTGGAAAATGGGCGCTACTCATAACGATATTCGGAATATTTTTAGGCGCGATATTTTTAAACTTTTGCGATAAAGCTGTTCCCCATTTGCATAAACTTATAAGCTCTGACGAAGAAAAGCACTCTAACGCTAGTCTTAACAAAGTTTTATTATTTGTTATGGCGATTGCTTTACATAATTTACCCGAAGGTATTGCATCGGGCGTAGGTTTTGGTACGGATAACACTGCCCAAGCCTTTATAATCGCGGGAGGTATTGCGCTACAAAATATTCCCGAAGGTATGGTTATTATAGGACCACTTTTGGCATCGGGTGTGAAAAAAGGCAAAACTTTTTTAATAGCGTCCATTACAGGATTTATAGAAGTTGTCGGTACGCTTATAGGATATTTTGCGGTTAGTATTTCGTCTTTTGTTCTACCTTTTATGCTTGCTTTTGCAGGCGGTACAATGCTGTACGTAATCAGCGACGAAATGATTCCCGAAACACACGCACACGGCAGTCAACGAGGCGCAACGTACGCACTATTAATCGGATTTTGTATAATGCTAGCCGTAGATGTGTTATTCGGTTAAAATTACAAAAGGCTAAATATTATTTTAGAATAACGTATTACTGTTAGAGGTAAATATTTATTTTAAATGTTTTTTTAAGAAATTTGTGCTATACTTAAAGAGTTTTAATCGGAAGGAGAGAAGTTCATGGAAACACAAGCGAAAAAGATTAAAAAAGGCGGTATTTTTTACCGCGGATTTAAGGGTTTATTAAAAAATTTTTTTAAGCAACCAGAATTTATATATCTAGATGAAAAACCACAAAAAGGTTCAGTAATTTTATGTAATCACGTGGGCATCAGCGGACCTTTAAAACTTGAAATGTATTTCGACCCCACCTTTAATTTTAGGTTCTGGGGCACGCACGAAATGACCGAAGGTCTTATTTCTACTTATAAATATCAATCGTATAATTTTTATCACAAGAAAAAGGGTTGGAACTTGTTTTTAGCGCGTTTATTTTGTATTCTTGCAGCGCCCGTTTCTAATATGTTTTATAAAGGCTTAAACTTAATTCCCACCTATCGCGACACTAGACTTAAACGCACATTAAAAACCAGCGTAGAAGAAATTAAAAATGGTAAAAATATAGTGATTTTCCCCGAAGATTCGGAAAACGGTTATCAAGACGTTTTACAAGGTTTCCACCCCGGATTTGCACTTTTATGTAATCAATGCAAAAAGGTTGGCATTGACGTACCCATTTACGTAGCCTACTATAATAAATATAATAACTCTTACGTTTTTGATAAACCCGTTTATTATTCGACACTAGCCGAAAAAGGCTTAAACAAAGAACAAATGGCAAACCTGTTATGTGATAGAGCTAACGAGTTAAAAGATTACGTTAAACCCGAAACCCACCAACAAAACGAAAATGAAAATACTACTAATTAGACACGGTCAATCAACTGGTAACGTTGAAGCGCGTTTTACCGGACATATAGACCTTCCTTTAACCGAACTAGGCAAATCACAGGCGAAAATACTGTGTGATTACATACTGAAAAATTACACGGTCGATAAAGTTTATACGAGCGAACTTATGAGAGCAAAAAGCACGGTAAAAAGTTTAGCAGAAACGCTTAAACTCACTGTTAACACAGACAAACGTATAAACGAACTCAATCTTGGTAAGTGGGAAGGAAAACTTATTTCAGAACTAAAAGCAACTTATCCAGAAGAATTAGATAGGTGGTCAAAAGAACCTAAAACTTTTTTCTGTCCCGATGGCGAAAGTTTTGAAAATCTTTACGACAGAGCGGTGGAATTTTTAACTGAAATATGTAAAACTGATGATAAAACCGTTTGCGTCTGTGCGCATGGAGGGGTCATCCGTTCGCTATTATGTTTCATTAAATACGGTAACGTGGAACATATTTCAAAAGTCGACTGGGGTACGAACGCCTCGGTTACCGAATTAGAATTCGTTGACGGAAAGTTTACGATAATAAAAGAATTCTACGACGATTTTTTAATCGACCTTAAAAGCGGTTACTTAGGGGTCCTATAAACCCGTAATAAGGTAAGATATTAAATGTTAATTGCAAAATTTTATATGTTTTCTTTTACATATTTATGTTATTATAATTTAAATCTAGAAATTGTACAGGAGTAACTTATGAAATTAGTAATATGTAATTCAACCGCAGACCTAGGCGCTAAATCAAGCAAACACGCAACTGAACTTATCAACAAAGCAATCGCTGAAAAAGGTTCAGCTCGCATATTATTGTCGACAGGCGCGTCGCAATTTCCTTTCTTTGACCAATTCGTAAATGAAAATATTGATTGGTCTAAGGTAGAAATGTTCCACTTAGACGAATACGTCGGAATTTCTGAAAACCATCCCGCAAGTTTTAAGCGTTATCTCTTAGACCGTTTCGTGTTAAAAATAAATCCCGGTAAATATCATCTTATCGACGGAACCAAAAACCCCGAAGAAACTATCGCCGAACTTACAGCTTTAATTAACGAAAGTCCTATCGACGTAGGTCTTATCGGTATCGGTGAAAACGCACATATAGCGTTTAACGACCCTCCCGCAGTTTTCGACGACGTTTGTTCTTATAAGGTTGTTACTCTTGCTGAAAGATGTTTAGAGCAACAAATCGGCGAAGGCTGGTTTAAGGATAAAGACGAGTGCTTTAAGCAAGCAATATCTATGTCGGCTACACAAATTATGAAGTGTTCTCATATCATTTCAGTAGTTCCCTATAAAGTTAAAGCAGAAGCTATTTATAACACTCTAACTCACGACGTAGACCCCATGTATCCTGCAACTCTTATGAAAAAACACGCAGACTGCACTATCTACGTTGACCCCGATTCAGCTAGCATGTTAAATGATAACCTCATTGAAGAATATAAATAATTTTTAAGTAGGTGTAAATTTTTACACCTACTTTTTTTAGTTTTAGTTTGATTTAAAGTTTCTTTTATGCTAAAATTAAGATATGAAAAAACAAAACTTACACACACATACCGATTTTTGCGATGGTAAAAGTTCAGCCGAAGATATGATTTTATCGGCAATTGAAAAAGGTTACGATTCGCTAGGGTTCTCGTCACATATAAAGACGGTTTTCCCCTCGGTTGCACTAGAAGATAAAAAAGGTTATTTTAATGAGTTGAAAACCTTAAAAGATAAGTATGTCGATAAAATTAAAATTTATATCGGAGGCGAATTCGACCTTTTTTCTGACGACGACACGAACGACTACGAATATACCATTGGTTCGGTGCATTTTGACGTGATAGACGGAAAAGTTATTTCCTACGACGACAAATACGATGAAACAAAGTACTTCGTCGATAATTTTTTTGCGGGCGACGGCATAGCGTTTGCTAAAAGCTATTTTGAAGCAGTAAAACGTTTACCCGATACTTTCAATTTTGATATCGTAGGACATTTTGACGTCATTTGTAAACATAACGAACAGCACGCTCTCTTCGACGAAACTAATCCCGAATATATACAAAGCGCCTTAGACGCTTTACGTTACCTAGTTAAAAAAGGCAAAAAAATTTTTGAAATTAATTACGGTGGAATTGCAAGGGGTTATAAAACTAAACCCTACCCCTCTCTGTTTTTGTTAAAAGAAATGATAAACTTAGGTTGTGAATTCATTATAACCTCAGACGCTCACCACCCAAAACACCTTTTAACCGATTTTACTGAAATTTATTCGTTATTAAAAAATTTGGGCATTGACCACATTCTGTATTTCGATGGTAAAAATTTTGTGCCACAAAAAATCTAACTCAATATAAAAAAGACAAACGGCTATTGATTTTCAATAGCCGTTTGTCTTTATGATTATGTCGCAACTTCCCGCCTTAGGTAAAATATGTAGCAAACTTATATTTAGGTTGAATTAAATTCTAATTTCATTAATTTATTAACATTATAATTCTAATTATTAGAAACGTCAAGCAAGTCTTAAATATTTTTCGTAAAATTAGAATTAATGAAGGTGAGTTATGTTAAAAATTTCAGAAATTAGAAAAGAAAAAGGAATATCTCAAAAGGAATTGGCAAAATTTCTTAATATTTCTCCGGGAAACTTATGTGAGTGGGAAAAAGGAAGAGTTGAACCAAATATTTTTGCACTAAAAAAACTAGCTGACTTTTTTGAATGTTCAGTTGATTATCTAATAGGTAGAGAAAACGATTTAGGTGTTGTTAATATAGTTGATAACAATGATAACCTTAACCAAAAAGAAAGAGAATTAGTAGATAATTATAGAAAACTTGATACTTTTGAACAAAACACTGTTATCACACAAATAAAAGCTCTTGCTGATAAAAAGTAAATCAAAGGTTTGCTTTGGCTATAATCAATTCATAAGAATTCTACATCATCAAGGCAACGCCTTATTAAGAAATTTTTTCGATAAAATTTTACTCTTTTGAATAAATTATACATACTCTTTTGAGTAATGTCAAGTGTTTTTTGTAAATTTTTACTATAATGAGTAAAAAGGAGCAAAAAATGAATTTTAAGAAACGCCTTAGAGAATTAATCAACGAAAACTCAATAAATTATAACACCCTATCAAAACAAACGGGTATCCCTGTAACAACTTTGAGCAACTATATAAATCGTAATTCATCACCGTCAGCTGTACAGTTAGAGATATTGGCTGACTTTTTTGAATGTTCGGTTGATTATCTAATAGGTAGAGAAAACGATTTAGGTGTTGTTAATATAGTTGATAACAATGATAACCTTAACCAAAAAGAAAGAGAATTAGTAGATAATTATAGAAAACTTGATACCTTTGAACAAAACACTGTTATCACACAAATAAAAGCTCTTGCTGATAAAAAGTAAATCAAAGGTTTGCCATTGCTTTCGCAATGAATAAAAAATCTCGTTCTTTTTGAACGAGATTTTTTGGTGACTTCGGTTCGACTCTCGTTACGAAGTAACGCAAAAAGGATGAGCAACGTTGGTTGTTCATCCTTTTTGATGGTGCCTCCGGCCGGAGTCGAACCGGCACGGTATCTCTACCACTGGATTTTGAGTCCAGCGCGTCTGCCAATTTCACCACGGAGGCAAAATTCATATATATTTGTTGCAATTTTTAAGTATTTTTGTTAAAATTAAAGAAACAATATATTTATATACTTATCTATTGCTATATGATAATAGCATAGTTTTTGTTTTTTAGCAAGCGATTAAAAAGGATTTTTATGGAAAAATTAGTTCTTATTGACGGAAACAGTTTAATAAACCGCGCGTTTTACGCTATGCCTTTGTTGTCGACCAAGAAAGGTGAATACACTAATGCTGTTTACGGGTTTATGAATATGTTGTTTAAAATTTTCACTGACATTAAACCCTCTCATATGGCAGTTGCGTTTGACGTGAAAGCGCCTACGTTTAGACATTTAATGTATTCTGAATACAAAGGCACGAGAAAACCTATGCCCGAAGAACTTCGTCCGCAAATCCCTATGTTAAAAGACCTTTTAAATAAAATGGGTATTACCGTTTTAGAAAAGGCTGGCGTGGAAGCCGACGATATTATCGGTACGGTTGCTAAAAAAACCGACGTTTTAACTTATATTTTCACGGGCGATAAAGACGCTTTGCAACTCGTTGACGAGCAAACCGAAGTTCATTTCACTAAACGCGGTATCACCGACGTTGAAATTTATAATATTGATAATTTTACAGAAAAAACTACTTTAAAGCCAAGCGGTATTATTGATTTAAAAGCGCTTATGGGCGATTCTTCCGATAATATCCCCGGTATACCCGGTGTAGGCGAAAAGACAGCTTTAAACCTTCTTTCTCAGTACAAAACTGTTGAAAATCTGTACCAAAATCTTGACAACTTAACGGGAAAGTTAAAAGAAAAAGTTGAAAATAATAAAGAATCTTGTTTTATGTCCAAAACTCTTGCCACCATTAATACCGATTGCGGTATAGAGTTTACCGTTGACGGTATGACCGTCTCAACACCTTTTGATTATTCGGTAAAAGAACGTTTTTACGAACTGGAATTTAAATCTCTTGCTAATCGCGACAGTTTTTTTTCAAGCGAAAACGCTAAACCCCAAAACACTAAACCGATTACTATAACAATCAAAAAGATAGAAAGTTTATCTGAAATTGATAGCGGTTTATTTAACGGTCAACTTTTTTTGGTTTTAGGAAAAGACAAATTTAGTTTGTTTTCGTCTGACGTCGAATATCTTTTACCGTTACGCCAAACTTTACTTGACGACGGTTTTAGTTTAAGCGAGGTTTTAGAGTTTTTAACTAAAAATTTCACTAAAAATACTAAACTAGTATTGTTTGATAAAAAAGAATTTTTACATTTAATTAAAAACTCTATAAACGTAACTTTTAAACTTGATGCCGACGACGTCAGTGTTATGAAATATTTAGTTGATTTTGATAACGGTGCCGAAACTCTGGAAAAAGTTATTAGTGAATACGGTCTAGATATGAATACGCCCGCATTCTCGCTTTCCCGTATTTATCTACAACTAAAAACCAAACTTGTGGAGTTTGATGCCGTTAAGTTATACGAGCAAGTTGAACTCCCTCTTGTCGACGTGTTGTTCGATATGGAAACTGCGGGATTTAAGGTAGATTACGAGGCACTAAACTCTGCGGGCGAAACTTTTAAGACAAGGCTTGATAATATCGAAAATCAAATTCGGGAACTGTCAAGCGAGCCTAACTTAAACGTAAACTCTCCACGACAATTAGGCGACTTAATTTTTGAAAAACTTAAACTAGGGAAAGGAAAGAAAACTAAGACGGGATATTCGACTTCTGCCGAAGTTTTGGAAAGTTTAGAAAACGCTCACCCTATAATTCCGCTTATTTTAGAATACCGCAGTATTGCAAAACTGTATTCGACATATATCGAAGGTTTTAAACCTTTAATAGACAAAACGACTGGACTTATTCACACAAGTTTTAACCAAACGGTTACTTCAACGGGTAGACTTTCTTCCAAAGAACCCAATCTTCAAAACATACCCGTACGCGACGAGGAAGGCAGAATTTTAAGAAAGTTCTTCGTTTCGCGTAGCGACGACAGAATTTTAATTTCCGCTGATTATTCTCAAATAGAATTAAGACTTTTAGCCGATTTTTCGGGCTGTAAACCCTTAATAGACGCTTTTAATAATGAAATAGACGTTCACTCTATAACTGCGTCTAAGGTGTTTAACGTGGACGTAAAAGACGTTACGAGCGAAATGAGAAGAAATGCAAAAGCCGTTAACTTCGGTATAATTTACGGTATATCAGAATACGGTCTTGCGAAAAACCTTAAAATCTCTCCCGCCGAAGCTAAGTCTTATATTACGGCATATTTTACCGAATATCCCGAAGTCAAAGAATATATGAACAAAAACGTAGAGTTCGCCAAAACTAACGGTTATGCAAAAACAATTCTAGGAAGACGCAGATATATTCGCGAACTTTCCTCGTCTAATTTTATGCTTCGTCAGTTTGGCGAGCGAGCCTCTATGAATATGCCACTTCAAGGCAGTTCAGCCGACATTATAAAACTTGCTATGATAAACGTTTATAATAGGTTAAAACAAGAGAACTTAAAATCACAACTTATTTTAACTATTCACGACGAACTAATAATCGACGCTTTTATAACTGAACAAGACAAAGTACAAAAAATACTCGTGGACGAAATGCAAAACGTCGTACGTTTGAGCGTTCCTTTAACGGTAAGCGCAGGCATAGGAAAAACGTGGTACGAAACTAAGTAATATGAAAAAACTTATTGCTGTAACGGGCGGAATAGGTAGCGGTAAATCTAAGGTTTTAGAAATTGTTAATTCCCTAGGTTACACTACCCTTTCTTGCGACAACGTTACCAAACAACTTTATAAAAAACAAGGGGTTTTGAGAAAAATTAAAAAAATTATCCCCCAAGGCGTAACGGGTAAGTTGTATCTAAAACCTGATAAACTGCGAATTGCAAAAGTTGTTTTTAGCGACCAAAAAAAGTATGCAGAATTTACTGGGTTCTTGACAACCCTCACCCTCAAAAAAACCTTAAAAATAGCATCTAAGTTAAAAGGTCTTGTGTTTGTTGAGGTACCGTTACTATTTGAGTTTTGTGCCGAAAGTTATTTTGACCAAATTATAGTCGTTACTCGTAACAAAAACGCACGGATAGAAAGCGTTAAAATTCGTTCGGGTTTAACCGACCAACAGGTTATAGAGAGAATTAAATCGCAGTATGATTACGATAATTCAGACTTGTCAAACTATCTCGTTATAACTAACAACGGCAGTTTAGACGACTTAAAACAACAAACAATTGCTATATTAAACCAAATAAAAACCGACCTAGTTTAGGTCGGTTTTTAACATTTTATTGTTTACATTAAAAGTGTGCCTTCGGTTGATTCGATTACCTTAAACATTTGTATTTGCGCGCCAGTCATGGCGTCGATATAAACGTAATAGGTAGAACCTTGGCTTTCACCCGAAAATTCGTATGCCAGTTTTTCCGAACTGTTTCCGATAGGAACGATAGAAAGTCTAACCGTATCAACGGAAATAGTTTCAGACACTTTTTCTTGTGCTTGTTCTTGCGTTAATACGGGAGTTTCTAGCGTTCTTTCTACGTGGTTAGTATAATAAGTGATAGCTTCCATACCTAATACTTTACCACTATCTGCACACACCCTTACTTTTATCAGGTCAGAATATACGGGTACGCCGGAAATCGAATAAGCAAGGTTTACCGTGTAAACGTTATTAGAGAGGTTTATCCATACGGGCATCATATCGTTAATTTCTAAACTTTCTAAGAATTCTACCGAAGTCTTTAATGCGTATTCGCTTTCAAAGTTTACTTGATTACATTCACCGGCATACTCAAACATAATGATTTTACCGCCGATTTTTGAAACTTGCGCGTAAATCATATCGTCTTCATACTTAGCGGAAACGTTATAACATTCTATAACGCCCGAAGTTTCGCCGTCGTTTTTAATATCGCTTATCCCTAAGCCACCAAAAGTTTTGTTAAAAATTGTAAGCGCTTCTTGTGAAGTTATTTGGTCGCCTGATAACCCTTTAAGTTCTCTGTTGTCTAAACCGTCCGAAAACGGTCCGTCGTATATAAGTTCAGGGTATTCGGTTGAAAGGTTTTCTAACTCTTTTAAGTTGTCGATAACGATATTTTCTTTGGTTTGGTCACTCATATTAGTAAAGTTAAAATCTTCACCCATATTAGTGTTCATAGTTTGGAAATAGTCTAACAAGTTTTTGTTTGCGTTGTATAACGCGGTTAAGTTCTCTTTATCAGTTTTACTTAAATCTTCTCCGCGAGCAAGTTTTTTATTTAAATATTTTGCAAAGTCGCCGATTTGGTTTATAATTTTTGTCGTATAAAATTTATTTTCGTCTTTTAATGGTAACTGTCCCACGTCGTTTTCTGCAAGTTCACTGTTGATTGCAAGGTCTAACAGGTATCCTTGTAATGCAGTTTTATCCGAAGTGTTTAATGCTTTACTTAAATTTAAGTCCATATTATCAACTTGGTCTATGGTATCATAAAAAGACTTTCTGTAATTGCTTTCTAACAAGGTTTGTTCCTTGCTCGGCATTAAGAAGTTAATAGTCAATACGGACGCAAGCACTAACGTTGCAATGCCTAAGGTTATAACCGCTGCGAGCCATCCCCCGTAACCTTTGTTTTTTTGACGGTTTTTTTCTCGCATTTCTTTCAGCTCTGCTTTTTTTCTTTGCTTATCGCGTTTTAAGGTTGCTTTTTGTCTTGCTTTTTCTTCCTTTTCACGCGCTTTAATTCTTGCAAGCTCTATTCTTTCGTTACTCTGTTTCTCTTCGCGTTGTTGATATATTCTTTCACTTTGTTCTTGGTTGTTTTGATTGTCAACTTGCGCGTTTTCAGCTTTTTCTAAGGCGTTATTCTTTTTTTCTTCCATGTTTTCCCCCTTATTTTGCGAAGACGTGATTACCAATGGTAACCGTTGTTTGTCTTGAAAAAATCCACGAACTGGTTGCAGTTCTGGGATTATAGTAGTAAAGCGCGCCGTAACTCGGGTCCCAACCGTTCATAGCGTCTTGCGCTGCTTTTTTTGCCGTCGCGTTAGGCGTTAAATTGATTTGACCGTCGTCCACCGCCGTAAACGCATACCTTTGATAAATTACTCCTGACATTGTATTCGGGAAAGACGAACTTCTAATTCTGTTCATAACCACTGCACCGACAGCAACTTGTCCTACGTACGATTCACCACGCGCTTCACCGTAAATAAGACGTGCTAAAAGTTGAACGTCCGCGTCGCTATATGACGACGACCCCGACGAGCCAGAAGAACTGCTTGAACTCATGCCGAGTGCTTTTAAGGTTTTTGCCCCTACAATACCGTCAGCTTTTAAGCCGTTACGCTTTTGGAAAAGCAAAACTGCTTGTTTTGTTTGATTACCGAAAATACCGTCGACAGCGCCTTTGTAATACCCCCAGTTTTTAAGTTTGGTTTGCATGGTTTTAACTTGCGTTCCACGACTACCTTGTTTTAAGGTTAGAGCGTAAACCGTTTGAATTTCCGTTTCTGGCTTATTACTCGATAACGAAACGCCAAAACCAGCGGTAATTAAAATAAGCGCAATCGCAATTATTCTAATAAATTTTTTCATTTCTCTCTCCTTTCTTGTTTTTCATAAAAATCGTTAATTATTTGTTTTAGTTTGCTTTTATAAACGTAACCGTGCTCCCCACCAGTAAAACACAACGGCGGATACACAACGCACCACCAGTTGTCACCTTTGCCCGAACCGAGTTCAATTATAAGCGCATCGTAAAATCCGCTTGTTAGCGTTAAGCCACCGTACACCCTAGTAGGGAACTCTTCTACGTTTATTTTTGCTTTTGATTTGTAGTCATACCCGTTCGCATCTAACACTTTATCGCAAACGCTTTCTATGTCGGTTAAAAGGCTTTGGATTTTTTCTTGCGCTTTTACCTTCGTGTCGCAGTCGGTAAGTTTTGGTGTTAAGAAGTTGACAACAGCGTCTTTTACTTTGTATTTCACTTGTTGAGCGTCCTGCTCGTTAGAGTCTGCACGAATATGTACTCGTAAAATTTCCGTGTTAGTAGATTGTGAATTTTCACTAAATTTCATCAAACTACCCAAAACTATTATGGTTAAAATCAAAAAAGTTATGCACAAATTTCTCATACTTGTTCTCCGTAATGAATTTATACACAACTTATTACCATATTGTTTAATTTTTATACTTTAATTTTAAAAATAAAAAAAGCGGTATTTACCGCTTTTTCTATATAGTTTCAGTTTTTATTATTTTATCCTTATATTTTTTTCTTAATGCCCTGTACGCAGTATCCCTTGCCGTTTTGTCTAAAAATACAGCACAAACCGAACTACCGCTACCGCTCATTACCGACGGCGCTACCGAGGACAAAATTTCCAAGTTTTGTTTTATTTCGGGTACTTTTGCGCTTGATGCGGAATAAAGGTCGTTTCTAATTAGTTTTATAAATTCGCCCTTTTTATCGTTTAACAAATTCTCAACGGCAGTTACGGTTACAGGTGGATAACTTGCGCCTTGCCTGTCGAACTCTTTATAGGCTTCTCTTGAACTTAAACCATTTTCCGCCGTCATTATTATCAAATAAAATTTAGCGTTAGAGTCTATTTGTTCTACTTGTTCTCCGCGACCGCCTATTACGGCATAGCCTCCTTCTAACATATACGCGCAATCGCTACCGATAGCGTTGGCTATCTCAGTTAGGTCGTGTTCTCCGTCGAATAAAACGTCCATAGCCTTTAACACGCCAGCCACGTCCGCCGAAGAACCGCCAAGCCCACTTGCTACGGGTATGTTTTTGTTAATAACTATATCTACGCCCGAAGTGTTATATTTTTCTTTAAACAACTTAGCCGTTTTATAGGCGTTATTGTCAACCACCGCACATTTGGGGTCTATTCCGACGTTTTTAAGAGTTATTTTTCTGTCCTGACGTTTTGTTAAGGTAATTTCATCATATAAACCTATGCTTGTTACCAAAGATTTAATGTTATGATAACCGTTATCTACCCCACCTACGTCTAGGGTTAAATTTATTTTAGCATAAACTTTTACTTTTGTTTTCTTCATAAGTGTCCTTATTTTCTATATTTGTCTGTAAATTACTATTCTTTCCGTTCCGTCTAGGGGAAATTTTAAGTCGGGGTTAGTTTCGCTTAAAATTTCGGGTTTAACGTTTAGTCTTTTTGCAAGCGACCACAAATCTTCGTTCTTGTATGCCAAATAAACGCTTATGGCACACGCTTTTTGTTGCTTTTCACAAACACACTTAACGTCCTTAATGCACACAAATCTTTTTTGTTTAGTAGGATATACTGTCAACGTCATTTCTAAGTCAAACTCTATACCGTTGGCGGTTAACGAACAGTTATTGCATTCAGCCACTGCAATGGCGTCGATATAACAACCGTCGCTAATTGCACAATCGCATTTAAATTCTAGGGGAAGGTCGATTTTTCTGGTGAACGTTTTTAGGTCGGACGTCACAAAATAAGCAGTTGCAGTGAGAGTGCCCGTAAATAATAGTTCCCCGTTAGTTGCGCAAACGCTTAAAATTTCTACTTTTTCGCCTGCAATAGCTTTTATAGTTACCTCTGCGGGGTTTTCGTCGCAAGGGAATACGCAGTTAGTTTTGTGCGTGCAAGTTCTTACGTCATCCACGTCGCAAACAAGATTTTCTTGTTTTTCAGTTTCAACGTCGTGGCTTAAACTGAATAAGTCGGTTGCAACTGGTACAGTTTCTGTTGAAAAGGCTTCACTGTTAAAAGCAAGCATTGCACTTAAAGTAACTTGGCTTTTATCCCCGTCGGCGTCTACTTCTACGTCCGTCTTAAAAGATTTTAACGAAACCTTAGATATTGCGGTGAACGAAGGCATAGCGTCTTCGTACTCAATTTCCACCCTGTACGGCAAATTTTTATTTGTTTTTATTATATCTTTTTTCTCGCCTTTTTGCAAGAGAATTGCAGAAAGTCGAACTTCTCCGTCAATAATTATACTACCTACTCCGCATTGTACAGCCGTTATTATAGGCTCTGCACGATGATAGAGAACTTCTTCTACTTGATATGGCAAAGTGAACTGTTCTTCCACAGGATATGCCCCTTCTTTTATTCCAAAACCTCTTTTAAACGGCATATCCTCTCTGTTGCAAACTAAATCTTCACCACCTGAAAGAGCTTGAATTTCCGCGTTTTTAAAAATTTCCGCCTTTACCGATATTAACGCTGAAACTTTCAAGTTTATGCCAGAAACGTCGGCTTCGGTTTTTTCTACGCTTAAATGGGTAACCGCACGACCGGGGGTATCTTCACAAGTCATTATACCCGAAAACTCGTTACTGCACTCTGATTTTCTAACTTCGTCGTTTTGGTCTAAGTAACATACGTAGAACACGGCTTTTGCCGTATACTTAATTTTTCCGTCTTCGGTAGAAGTGTTTATCAACGACGGAAACACTGCGACGTTTAATACTTTTTTGATACTTTCTGATACTACATCAGTTTTACAATCGGTTTTGACGTGGTCTACCACCTGAATTTGGGGCGCGGTAGCGGTAACTGTTTCGAATACGGGCTGTAACTGCATAAAAATTCTCCTCTAACGTTTTGTTATCATTACATTATATTGTGAGATTATAATTTTTATGCTTGATTAAAAAAGAAACACACGCAAAATTTTGCGTGTGTTAATTTAAATTTTTTCTTTTATTGATACCCTACCGCACATATACTCCGAATACGAGTACGATGTTTTACCTTTATACGATTTATCAAAAGGACTAACGGTAAACAATGCGGGGTATACGCCCGTTAAAGTTCCGTCAAAACTCACGCGTTTATTGCGACCAAGTTCTACGTTTACAGTTACCGTTTTTTGTTTTAAGTTTGCGATAGCGTTCTTTACTTGCGAAATGTCTGCCGTATTTTTTATCATACGGTAATTATTTCCCAAACTTTTTGCTTTTATACCTTAATCGTCAAAGTCCTCAAATTCTTCTTCGTCGTCTTCCTCGTCGGTATCTTCAAAGTCAGATTCGTCTATTTCAGGAATTTCAAAATCGTCGGGTTCGTTAGACTCGTAAATTTCTTCTTCCTCTTCTTCGTCGTCAAAGAACTCGTCGCCTTCTTCTTCTACTAACTTAGAAAGCGAAAGCATTTCCTCGCTTTCTTCTTCCTCCTCTTCTTCTTGGTCGTCGAGATACTCTTTCCAAGTTTCGTCGTCGTCAGTTACGTCGGGTTCTACGTTGTCAGAAAACTTCTTAGCGCACGATTCACAAATTGTTTCACCTGCTTTTAAATAGTTAGTTCTGCAATTAGGACAAAGTTCCAACGTCTCTTCCTCGTCTTCGTCAATAGCAAAAATTAACTGTGGACCTTTTTTAAGTTCTGCTTTGCAAACGTCACAATAATCTTCACCCTCTCTGATGTAATTTAAATCACATCTGGGGCATTTTATCCAACCTGCCATAATCTTCTCCGTATACTATCATATATATTATTACAATCAAATACTTGTTACCGATATTTAACTGCCCTTTATTATATATACATAAGTAAAATTTGTAAACTGTTTTTAAGCGATTTTTTGTAGTATTTGTTAAAAATTTATGGCTTTTTACTAATTTTAATACTTTTTTACGCTCTTTCGAGTAGCATTTTATCAGCAACCAGCGCTATAAATTCCCCATTAGTCGGTTTTTCTGCCCCTACGTACGCGCGCACGCCTAATATACTGTTTATAGAATCAATTCTACCTCTATTCCAAGCAACCTCTATTGCGTGTCTAATCGCTCGCTCTACTTTACTAGGAGTGGTGTGATACTTTTCACCTATGGACGGGTAAAGGCGTTTAGTAATACTGTTGATAATTTCAGGGTCTTCTACCGCCATCTTAACACCTTCTCTTAAAAACGAGTAACCTTTTATGTGAGGAGGAATACCAACGTTAATAAAAATTTTACTGATTTTCTCGTCTAGCGAAACGTTGTGAAACTCTACGCTCTTTCTTTTACTTTCCATGCTTTTTTCTTGACCTATTTCACGCATTCTCTCAACGAGAACACTGAAATTGTATGGCTTTGCCATGAAATAATCTGCGCCCTGTTCAATAACGTTGGATATTACTTCCTCTCTCATTAAAGCACTTAAAACTATAATCTTTACCGATAGACCCAACTCCTTAATTTTACGCACGACACTTATTCCGTCGTAACCAGACAACACAATGTCTGTAATAAGGAAATCAGGTTTTTTGTCGGCAACCATAGCGACGGCGCTTATTCCGTCTTCTGCTGAACCGCAAACCAAGAAGTCTTCGGTTTTATCGAAATTATCTTTCAATCGTTCGTTAGCGTCTTTCGTGTCTTGCAACAAAAATACTGTTTTCTTATACATAACAACTCCTTAAATCTTTATTACTTACATT
This sequence comes from Christensenellaceae bacterium, assembly GCA_045644505.1. Classification (GTDB taxonomy): domain Bacteria; phylum Bacillota; class Clostridia; order Christensenellales; family Borkfalkiaceae; genus UBA1259. The sequence continues at coordinate 17,546 of JAZRGZ010000061.1, forward strand.
GTACTACAAAATTCCCGAAAAACCAAAGAATTTTGAAAGGTATTTATAAATAATTTTGAAAGGTTTTGTTCAATATTGTCGAATTTTGTCGAAAGGCTAAAAAAAGGGGCAAACCTTGTCGATTTGCCCTTGTCTTTTATTATTTAATTTTGACCAATATTATTCTGCGAACAACTTGTTGGCTTGTTGATAGTACCACTTTAACTCGGTGGGTATCATTTGTCTTACTTCGGTATAATTACCGTCGTTTATAATTTCCTGTCTTGCTTGTTTTGCCGTTTGATAAGCGGTTGTCAGCGTTGTTTTTTGTGCGTCAGAACCGTCGTAATCTTTTACGCCTGCAAGCGCGTTATAAAGTTTTGCAAGTTTTGTTGCTTGGCTTAAATTATCAATTTTTATAACGTTGCTTTCAGAAATAAGTTCTTTTGCCTCTTCCGATAAAGCGTTGTATGCGCTAATTGCCTTTTCAACCTTTTCAAACTTTATGCCGTCAGCAGTTGTTTTATAGGTGAGTTCGGTTGACTTTGTGGCGTTATCAAGCAAACCTTCTACGTATTTAGCCGAGTCTTTTACGGTAACTTTTGCAAGTTGGAGATTTCCTTCAAGCGCCCAAGTATCAACTTCGTTGTTGTCGTCCGTATCAATTTCTACCGCTTGCTCGGAAACGTTTACGTAATTTATATAATCTAGACCAAGATTAGAACCGTCGCAATATATCATATATTTAGCGTCGTTTATTGTTATAAATTCAGGAGCGTACCAAGTAGTAATTGCAACGTCTGACGAAACTAAAACGTGTTCTGCATCTTTATCGCCTATTACGGCACGCATAATTTTATTTTCTGAGTTATAGTAGTAAACGTTACCGTCTTGTACTGCAACGAACGCAGATAACGACTCAACTTTTGCAACCGTTTCTCTCACCGCTTGTTCAGAACCTACGAGCGTGGTTTTATAAATTGTTGTTGTCGCTTGGTCATATCTGTAAACTTCGGTTAAAGAAATCATCAGCGTTGCAGGAGCTAACGCTTCGGTGTTATTTACTAGCTGTCTTTTGGAAATGTCTGCAATTTCAGAAACTTTGGTAGCGTAGTTCTTTACAGTATCGTTAGCGTCTGTTTGCGAATAGAAAACGTATTTGCCGTCAGTATAGGTAAGCTTAAACGTGTAAGCGTTATCTTTACCGCTGATAACTTCTTTCGCCTCGGTATCGCCAACTGAATAAGTATAAACTTTGTTGTAAAGCTCCGTCGCCCTTGTATACCCGTCTTTTTCGGCTTTTTCTGCATAATATTTTTCAGCGTAAATTGTTTCTGTAAATACTACCGCAACACCTTCTGACGCATCTTCGATGAACTTGTATTCTGCAAGAGACTTATCAGCTTTGTCGTCCGTCTTTGCAAGAACAGTGGTTTCGTTTGTTGATGCGTTGTAAGTTCTAATTTCCTTTGCGTCTACGTCATAGTACACGACGTAAACAACACCGTCTTTCTCTAAAATTCTGTATTCGTTAGAAAGAGAGTTGGTGGTGAAAAGAATTTTTGTTTCCGAACCGTCTAACTTGGACTTAGCAAACGCCATTTCGGAATTTGCAACTTTACCCGAAGAATCTTTATCTAAACTCGGTGTACCGTAGTAAACGTAGTCGCCCGAAAGGTATAAACCCGCGTTATAATCAGACGCAACAAATAGTTTAGGAACAACAATTTCTGCTTTATCAGTTTTTCCGTCAACGAAGTCGGTTTTAGCAATAGCCATTAAAGAGCCTTTAATGGGGGCGCCAAAAGTATTATCTTCGGTATTATCGCCTTTACCGTTGATAAAATAAATATAGTTTTCGGTTTCGGCAACAAAGCCGTTGTTAGATTTTACTGCTCCCCAAGATTTTAGCGTCGTTCCTTTCCAATCAGAATTACCGCAACCTGCGAAACAAACTGCCATGCAAACAACTGCCAGCGCAAATATTAAGGATTTAAAAAATCTTCTCATAAACTCTCCTCAAAGCTTTACTATTGAATTTTATAGAATAAACTGAATATAAATAGTTATACAGTTATATATTATATACCATAATGTAGGTTTTTGCAATTATTTTTGAAATTTTTTCGCCGAATTTTACGGCGATTAGGAGGTAATTATGGACAAATTCGGGGTTTTTAATCTTCTCAGTTCACTTTTAAACAAAACAGGGCAAGAAAATTCGACAAATTCTAACGATTTTTCAATAGCATCAAGCGATAAACCACAACAATCTTCTAAACCGACAGCACCACCTTTACCACTACAAGCTGGCATGATTAACACTATGACAAACCACGACGAATTTATAAAACGAGTAAAACAAAAAAATAAAAATTAAGGTACGTAAAAAATAAAAGCGTGATTAGTTTAATCACGCTTTTGCTTTCGATTTATTTGTCTTTTTCTTTGCTTATAACTTTTTTACACCAAGTGCGTTTTTGACAATTAGGACATTTTAAGTAACGAGTCGTTCCCATGTGCATTGCGTTTAACGCTTGTTTATAGGTAGGAACGATTTCGTGTCCACAGTTTTTACATTTATACACGCCTACGCTAATTTCAAGTTTTAGGGCATAAAAACAAGGGATTAAAAACACGACGCAAAGTCCTAATATTGCAACGAGTTGCCATACCCCTTCGGGTACTAGAAATCTCACTACGAAAAGACCTGCGATTAAAGCGATGAAACTAACCGTAATAATCGTCCACATACAAGTCCAAACAATTTTGTTTTTTTGTTCAATTTCCCTGGTCATGTCAAGCAAGATTTGTTGTTTTTTTTCATTGTTGTTTTCCATACTAACTTTTTCTCCGTTTAATAATTCGTTAACACTGATATTTAAAATTTTGCAGAGTTCAAGCATAATTGAAGAATCGGGCATTGCTAAACCCCTTTCCCATTTAGATACTGCCCTATCGGTAATACCGAGTTTTTCAGCTAACTGCATTTGCGTTAAATTAACATTTTTTCTACACTCTGAAATGAATTTGCCGATTTTTATTTGATTCATACTTGCCTCCTTGCACTCTCATTATATAACGATAAAGAAAAAAAGTACACACACCGTTAGTTGAGTTAGAAATTTTCTACTAGCGGTAGAAATATTATACCATATAAATAACAAAAAATATCCACGCAAATTTGCGTGGATATAATTTTTTTGATAAATTGTTGCGAGTTCCAAAAATTATCTCTTGCTGAATTGCGGAGCACGACGTGCTTTCTTTAAACCGTATTTCTTTCTTTCCTTCATTCTGGAATCTCTGGTTAAGAAACCTTCTTTCTTTAATGCTGCCCTTGATTCGGGTTCTGCTTCTAAAAGAGCGCGAGAAATACCGTGTCTAATAGCGCCTGCTTGACCTGTGAAACCGCCACCGCAAACGTTTACGATAACGTCGTATTTAGCGGTTACGCCTAAAAGTTCTAAGGGTTGACGAACGATGAACTTTAAGGTGTCAAGACCAAAATATTCGTCCAAAGATTTTTTATTGATGGTAATAGTACCGTCACCTGCGGGAATAAGACGTACTCTTGCAATTGCCTTTTTACGTCTACCAGTTCCCCAAAACTGAATTTTTTTCTTACTGGTTGCTTTTGCCATTTTCTTTCTCCTTAAACAAGTTTAAGTTGTTCAGGTTTTTGAGCCTGATGGTTATGGTCGGGTCCTTTGAACACTTTGAGTTTGGTAATCATTTGACGACCAAGTCTGTTCTTGGGAAGCATTCTTCTAACCGCTTCGAATACCGCAAAATCAGCTTTTTCGTTTAAAAGAGTTTTGTATTGAATTTCTTTTAAACCGCCGATATGTCCGGTGTGATATTTGTAGTATTTCTTTTCTAATTTTTTACCCGTTAATACGACTTTGTCGCAGTTAACGATTATTACGAAATCTCCCGTATCAACGTTAGGTGTAAAAGTGGGTTTGTTTTTACCGCGAAGTATAGATGCGACCTTAGATGCAAGGCGTCCTAAAACCATACCTTCGGCGTCAACTACGTACCACTTTCTGACTACGTCTTGTGCGTGAGCCATATAAGTTTTCATTTCCGTTTTCTCCTAAATTTTCGTTGAGTTTACAAACAAAGTCGTTATGTGTTTTCACGACGAACACTCAGGGAGGGCTAATCCCAAGAACAAACTTCGCCTTATAAACGCTTAATTATATTAAATGATTTTGCACGTTTAAGTCAAGCATTTTTTATCGTTTTTGCTAATTTTTTTGCTATTTTTTATATATTTTAATTTAAAATTTAAATCGACCACTATATGTTGTGGTCGATAAAGAATTATTAACTATTCCATTTCGCCAAAATGCTTTACGATTGAAAGTAAAACCTCGGTCATTGTATATAAATCTTTTTTAGGCAAATACTCTCTTACCGAATGGGCGTTGCCTCCCCCCATTGAAAGGTTGGGACAAGGAAGTCCCTTAAAAGACAATCTTGCGCCGTCAGTACCACCGCGAACGGGTAATTCTAAGGGTTTTACACCGTTTTCGGTAAACGCCTTTTTAGCGATTTCGATTAAGTACATATGGTCTTTTACCACTTCGTACATATTATTAATCTTGTGAATAAACTCGCACTTTACGGTATCTTTACCGTATTTAGCGTTTATTTTATCAACACAGCTTAAAACGAACTCTTTCTTTTCTTGGTATTTTTCGACGAAGAAATCTCTAAGCATTATTTCAGCCGAAGCAGATTTCATATTGCCTTCAACCTTGTAAAAATGATAAAAACCTTCAAAGCCTTCTGTTGTAGAAGGTCTTTCGCCTTCGGGGAACAATTGCATAAAGTCGCCCAAAACGTTTATAGCGTTTATCATTTTGTTTTTAGCATAACCAGTATGGGCAGGTATGCCCGCAATCTTGATTATGGCGTTACCACCGCAAAAATTATGATAATCTATCTCTCCCATAGTTTCGCCGTCAACCGTATAACCTACGTCCGCGCCGAATTCTTGAACGTCAAAATTTTCAGTACCGCGTCCTATTTCTTCGTCAGAAGTAAATCCGATAATAACGTCACCGTGAACAATGTTCGGGTTTTTAACAAGAGTTTCCACCATAGCCATAATTTCTGCTATACCCGCCTTATCGTCAGCACCTAGTAACGTTGTGCCGTCGGTTATTAAAATTTCTTCGCCCTTTCTGCTTGCAAGTTCAGGGTTGGTGGTGAGATTAATTTCTAAACCGTTAGAATATTTTATACTTTCGCCGTCAAAGACAACGGTATTTACGTTTATATCTTTACCGCTTACTTCCGACGACGTGTCGACGTGCGCTAGGAAGGCAATTTTTTTCTTGCCTTGTACGTTTGCAGGAATTTTTGCGGTAACGTAACCTGCGTCGTGATATACGGCATTAAGCCCCAACTCGTCAAGTTCGGCTTTTAATAATTTTAATAACTCTAATTGTCCTTGTGAAGTGGGTTTTTGGGTTGCGTCTTTATATGACGTCGTGTCGATTTTAACATATCTTAAAAATCTTTCTAATACGCTCATATTTATCTCCTAATATTCTACTTCGGTTAAACATAAACCCTTTGCGGGAAAAGTTTTCCCAACAAGCGTTCTATCGCCCGTTTTTAGTGCTATTTTTAGGTCGTCTAAGGTCTTTTCTTTTAAACCGATTTGTATTAAAGTTCCCACCATAATACGAACCATATTATATAAAAACCCGTTGCCTTTTACGACGATTTTTACTTCGTCACTGAACCTTAAAACGTCTACCGAGTAAACCGTTCTAACGGTAGTATTTACACTACTACCAGTTGAACACATGCATTTAAAGTCGTGTTCGCCAACTAAGATTTGTGCTCCTGTTTTTAACAAGGAAAAATCTACGGTTTTAGGTATTCTAACCGCAAACCTTTCTTTTAAGGGAATTGGTGTTTCGGCAACGTACAGCGAATACGTATAAGTTTTGGTTTTGGCACTATATCTAGCGTTAAAATCATCGCTTACTTGAACGCTTTGTAATGCTTTTACATCGTCGGGTAAATACAGGTTTAAGGCTTTATAAAATTTTTCGGGCGGAATAGTAGAATTGGTATCAAAACTCACTACTTGCCCCAAAGCGTGAACGCCCGCGTCAGTACGCCCGCTAGCAACGGTATTCACCTTTTCGCCCGTCAAATTTTCTAGCGCTAATTCTAATACGCTTTGGACGGTTACCGCGTTATCTTGTACTTGATAGCCTGCGTAATTAGTGCCGTCGTAACTAATTGTTAGTTTTATTTTCATACGACAACCCCTAAAAAGCCGTTAAGCATAACCACGCCGAAGATTAAACCTGCGGTGAAAATTACTCCCACTAAATCGCGATAGGAAAGCCTCATCTTTTTGTATTTTGTACGATTTTTACTGCCTGAATAACATCTCGCGTCCATAGCGTCGGCAAGTTCGTCGGCACGACGGAAAGAGCTGATGAGTAAGGGTATTAAAACAGGTATAAGCGCTTTTGCGCGTTTAAATATATTACCGCTTTCAAAATCCGCGCCCCTTGCCTTTTGTGCTTTGATAATTCTGTCCGTTTCGTCTAAAAGAGTGGGTATAAATCTTAACGCTATACTCATTATAAGCGCAAATTCGTGCACTGGAAATTTAATGAGTTTTAAAGGATACATCAAACTCTCAATTCCATCGGCAATCTCTACCGGCGAGGTGGTAAGCGTAAGTAAAGAAGCGCCCAAAACTATAAGCGTTATCCTTAAAACTATAAAGATTGCGTTATATAAACCTGCATCAGTAATAAAGCCGTTTTCCCACAGCGGAGTTCCTTGCGTGTTGAAAAACAACTGCAAAACCGCCGATAATACTATAAAAAATATTATGGCTTTCATGCTTTTTAACACTTTTAAAAATGGGATTTTCGCAAGCGCCGTAGCAAGTACGACAAACAAAAAACAGGCGGAAAATCCTAAAAAGTAAAAGGGTTTAACTAAAAATACTGCAACAATATAAGCTATAACCGCCAAAATTTTTATTCTGGGGTCCATTTTATGCACGAATGAGTGCGACGGGTAGTATTGACCGAAAGACACTTCTCTCATACTCTACCCCCAAACTCGCGAGCGACTGCTTCGGTAAACTTTTCCACCGTTAACCCGCCGTCAATTTTTACGCCAACTTTTAATAAATCGTCTATTAAGTTTTGTGTTACGGGTTTACTTAACCCCGAGTCTATAATATTAGAACCACCGTAAATTTGTTCGGGCGAACCTTCTAACACCACCTTGCCGTCGTTAAACACGGCAACCTTAGTACAGTTTTCGCTGATTACGTTCATATCGTGCGAAACGATTATAACGGTTTTTACAAAACTGTTGTTTAAGGTGTGAAGCAACGCCAAAAATTCGCGTTTTCCTTTGGGGTCTAAACCTGCAACTGGTTCATCTAAAACTAAAATTTCGGGTTTTGTGGCTATTACCCCTGCGATTGCCACTCTGCGTTTTTGACCGCCAGACAAATCGAAAGGTGATTTATCTTTAATTTGCTCATAATCAAGACCAACGAGTTCAAGAGCGTTTTTTACCATTTCTGAAACTTGTTCTTGGGTGATTTCGGGCATAAAGTTTTTTATACCGAACGCCACGTCGTCGTAAACGGTTTCAGCAAACAACTGGTATTCGGGGTACTGGAACACCATACCCACTTTTTTTCTTAAACGTTTAAAATCGCATTTCTTATCGGTTAAATCAAACTCGCCAACAGATATGCTTCCGCTTTCTTTTTGAACTTTCAAAAGCCCGTTAATATGTTGAATAAAAGTGGACTTACCCGACCCTGTTTTTCCGATAATACCGTAAAACTCGCCTTCTTCAATTAGTAAATTAACGCCGTTTAGAGCGTGGCTTGATACCGAAGAACCTTTGCCGTAGACGAATTTTAACTGTTCTGCTTTAATCTGCATAACGCCTCCGACAACTGTTTTTCTGTTAATATAGTTTGGGGGATATCGACGCCTTTTTCGCGTAATTTTTCAGCAATGTACGCAGGCAAAGGAAGTTCTAATCCGTACGATTTTAACGTTTGTTTTTGTTTAAATGTTTCTTCGGGAGTGCCAACGAGAGCCACTTCGCCGTCGTTGATAACGATAACCCTATCAGCATCTACGACTTCTTCCATATAATGCGTGATAGCGATAACGGTAACGCCGTTTACTTGGTTTAAGTTTTTTACAACGTTTAAGACTTCACGTCTTCCCTCGGGGTCTAGCATAGAAGTAGATTCGTCAAGCACCAAAATTTTGGGTTTTAAAGCCAGCACGCCAGCGATTGCTATTCTTTGTTTTTGACCGCCCGAAAGACGTTCTGGCGAGGAATTTCTAAAACTTTCCATACCGACGGCTTTTAACGCAAAGTCTATGCGCTTGCCCGTTTCTTCACGTGATAATCCTAAATTCTCTGGACCGAAAGCAACGTCGTCAACAACGATAGAAGCAACCAGTTGATTGTCGGGGTTTTGGAAAACTACGCCGACGTTTTCTCTTATTTTAAACTGGTTATCTTTGTTTGCCGTATCTAGTCCGTCAACGTAAACTTTGCCAGAATCCGGCACTAAAAGTGCGTTAAAAAGACGCGCAAGAGTAGACTTACCGCTTCCGTTATGACCGATTACGGCAAGGTATTCTCCGCGTTCAACTTCTAAGTTGACGTCTTTTAAAACCTTATGTTTTTTGTCGTAAGAAAAACTTACGTTTTCGACTTTTAGTATAGACATTTTAACCTCTTGTTAGTTTCAATTGTTAATTGTACCACAGTTTACCCTTTTTTACAACTGTATAAATACAATTCGCATTGTGATTTCTTGTAATTTTTATTAAAAATTAGGTCAAAAAATTTTAATAGCCGTTGACTTTCCTTTTTATATAATGTATAATGTATAGGCTAAACTATAATAGTAAATTTATTACACGGAGGACTTTATTTATATGAAGAAACTGACTATCGACGGCAATACAGCCGCCAGCCACGTTGCGTATGCCTTCTCAGAAGTAGCGGCTATCTACCCGATAACCCCTTCTTCGCCCATGGCGGAAGTAGCAGACGAATGGTCTACCGCTGGTAGAACCAACATGTGGGGACAACCTATCAGAGTTGCTGAAATGCAATCGGAAGGCGGTGCTGCGGGCGCAGTACACGGCTCTCTTTGCGCTGGTGCGTTAACTACCACCTATACAGCATCGCAGGGTTTACTTTTAATGATTCCTAACATGTACAAAATTGCCGGCGAACTTATGCCTATGGTAATGCACGTATCTGCACGTGCACTCGCAGCGCACTCGCTTAACATTTTCGGCGACCACGCTGACGTTATGGCTTGTCGTCAAACTGGTTTTGCAATGATTTGTGACGGTTCAGTACAAGAAGTTATGGACCTTGCATTAGTTGCACACCTTGCTACTTTAAGGTCGAGAGTTCCTTTCCTTAACTACTTCGACGGTTTCAGAACCAGCCACGAAGTTGCTAAGATTGACGTTTGGGACGAAGCAGACAACTACGCTGAAATTCGCGCTATTTGCGACGAAGTTGGTATTGAAGCCGACATCAAAGACTTTAAGTCGAGAGCGTTAAACCCCGAACACCCCATTCAAAAAGGTACTGCACAAAACGGCGACACCTACTTCCAAAACAGAGAAACGGCTAACGGTTACTACCAAGCAACCCCCGCTATTGTTCAAGAAATGATGGACGTTGTTTCTAAACACTGTGGCAGAAATTATCACTTGTTCGATTACGTTGGCGCTCCTGATGCTGAAAACGTCATCGTTGCTATGGGTTCTGGTTGTGAAACCATCGAAGAATCTATTAACAAACTCAACTCTATGGGTAAAAAATACGGTCTTGTTAAAGTTAGATTATATAGACCTTTCTACACCAAAGCGTTTGTAGAAGCGTTACCCGATACCGTTAAAAACATCGCTGTTTTAGACAGAACCAAAGAACCCGG
>JAZRGZ010000062.1:0-8227 GCA_045644505.1 Christensenellaceae bacterium
ATATTACAAAAAAATAAAAAATAGAAAACTCAAAGTTAAAATTTACTTTTTTACTAAAAGTGTAACAAGCAAAATTAAAAGAATTTTTAGGATAAAAAAATGACAAATTTAATTACGTTAGCCCAAAACGCTAAAATAGCGTCAGTAAAACTTAATGAGCTGTCTGAGGAAAAAATTAATCAAGCTTTAAAAACCGTAGCGGTAAAAATCAGGCAAAGTGCAAACCTTTTAAAAGAACAAAACGCTTTGGATTTAGATAACGCTAAAATAAAAGGTTTAAGCGACGCTTTTATAGACAGACTGACTTTAAGCGATAAAGTTATTGAGGGTATTGCAACGGGTATTGAACAAGTTGCCCAGTTACAGAGTCCGAGAAATAAAACGCTTTATACCTATTATAACAAAGAACAAGGTATCGATATTAAAAAGATTGCAGTGCCTTTTGGCGTCATAGGTATAATATACGAATCGCGTCCCAATGTAACTGCCGACGCTTTTGCGCTTTGTTTTAAGACGGCAAACGCTGTAATCTTAAAGGGCGGAAGCGACGCAATAAATTCTAATAAAGCACTTACCCTAGTTATAAGACAAGCACTAAAAGACTGTGAAATAGACCAAAACGCAATAACTCTAATAGAAGATACGTCTAGACAAACTACAACCGACTTTATGAAACTGAACTCTTACGTCGATTTATTGATTCCGAGAGGTAGCGCCTCGTTAATAAACTCGGTAAAAGAAAATTCTACCATTCCGATAATCGAAACGGGAACTGGCAACTGTCACGTTTACGTGGACGAATTTGCCGACGTGGAAATGGCGGTGAGAGTTATATATAACGCAAAAACTCAACGTTACAGCGTATGTAACGCTTGCGAATCGCTTGTTATACATTCTAAAATATTAGAAAAATCATTACCGTTAATAGCTGACGCATTACAAGAAAAACAAGTGGTAATTGCTTGCGACGAGCGGGCTTATAATACGATAAAAGATTATCCCTACTTAAAAAGAGCAACCGAAGAAGATTTTGCAACCGAATACGGCAGAGCGGAAATTTCAGTTAAAACGGTTGACGGTTTAGACGAGGCAATTAACCATATAAACAAATACAGTACCGACCACTCGGAAAGTATTATCACTGAAAATTTGAACAACGCTGAAATCTTTATAAACAGCATAGACTCATCTTGTGTTTACCACAACGCTTCTACTAGATTTTCAGACGGTTTCGTCTTTGGCTTAGGTGCAGAAATAGGAATATCTACACAAAAATTACACGCTCGTGGACCTATGGGACTAGAAGGTCTTGTAACCACTAAATACGTAATAAAAGGCAATGGTGCAGTAAGAAAATAATATAGCAAAACCATAGAATCTACGCTACATTTTAAGCGTAGATTTTTTATTTTAAAAATTTGTCATAAAACTCTTGACAAAGCGCAAAATAAAGAGTACAATTTATTCAAAAGTTGGCAGTTGAGGAATTCGAGTGCTAACAACAAATAAAGTCGATTGCTAGGGGTAAAGATGAAACCTTTATCAGAAAGAAAAAGAAAAATTTTACAGTACGTCGTTGACGATTATATTGCTACGGCGCAACCCGTATCTTCTAAGGTTATAACGGAAAAGTATATGACGGATATAAGTTCAGCCACTGTTAGGTCGGAACTTTCGGGGTTAGAAGAAATGGGGTATTTAACTCAACTTCATACTTCTAGTGGTCGAGTGCCGTCAATAGAAGCGTATAAGTTATACGTCGGCGAGTTGATGGATAAAAGCAAGTTGTCGGGTAAAGAAATCGTGGCAATAAAAAACGCTTTCCGTGACCACGTAGATAATTTAGAAAACGTTATAACTTCTGCGGTTAAAGTTATAAGCGAACTCACCGATTACACGTCTCTTGCCATTCCCGCAAGAAGCGGTAAAGAAAAAATTGTTAAGTTAGATATTTTTCGGTGTAAACCCGGTCAAGCGCTTTTATTAATTGCTACTGAAAATTATCTTATTCGCGATAAGTTTATAGACGTTCCTACTGCTATGAGCGACAGTCAAGTGTCAGAGGCAAGCAGGTTGATAGGTAAACTTTTAACGGGTAAGCAATTAGAACAAATTTCCGAAATTAGTAACACTATTACAGAAGAATTTGCGGTATATCGTGAAATTTTCGACGGAATAATGTCGGCAATCGAAGAATACGTTGAAAAAGACAAGCCGTCGTTACTTGTTGAGGGTGAGAATAAGATACTTAATCACGCTGAATATACCGATACCGAAAAAGTTAAGAATTTTTTGTCTGTCGTTTCTGGTAAAGATAAATTACGCGATTTACTTACTAGCGACAAAGACAATATAGAAATTAACATTAAAATAGGTGGTGAAAACGGTGAAATTCCCGAAGATTGTTCTATGGTAACGGCAACGTATTCGGCAAGCGGTGTAGAGATGGGTACTTACGGCGTTATAGGACCGCTCCGTATGGATTATCAAAAAGTCGTGTCGGTGTTGGAAGGCGTCGGTAAGATTTTAGAAGATATGATAAAAAATAAAGAATAAAGGAAAAGTTATAATGGACGAGATTAAAAATAACCAATCCCAAGAAAATCAAGAACAAGTTTCCGAAAAAGAAAAAGCGCTTATAGAGGAAAACGAAGGTTTGATTAAGGAAAACCAAGAACTAAAACAAAAAGCAGACGATTTTAAGGACAAATGGATGAGAAACGTCGCAGAGTTTGACAACTACAAGAAACGTAACGCAAGGCTTTGGCAAGACGCCTTTAACGAAGGTGCAAGTAGCGTTATATTACAAGTCTTAACGGTAGGCGACAATTTAGAAAGGGCTTTAAATTTTGAACTTGACGAAAAAACCAAAGAGGGCGTTAAAAACATTAAAAGACAGTTTGACGAAACCCTAAAAGGTTTAGAAGTAGAGGAAATTAATCCAGTAGGCGAGTCTTTTGACCCTAACTTTTGTGAAGCTGTAATGCAAGTAGAAGGTGCAGACGGTGAACAATCTGACACGGTTAAACAAGTGTTCTTAAAGGGTTATAAAATCAAAGACAAAATTATAAGATACGCTAAGGTTAGCGTTATAAAATAAAAACAAATCAAGGAGAATATAAACAATGAAAACAATAGGTATCGACTTAGGCACGACTAACTCGTGCGTTGCAGTAATGGAAAACGGTGAACCCGTAGTAATAGCAAATGCAGAAGGTTCAAGAACTACTCCTTCCGTAGTAGGATTTCAAAAAGACGGAGAAAGACTTGTAGGTCAAGTAGCAAAACGTCAAGCAGTATCTAACCCCGACAGAACGATTTCGTCTATCAAAAGACATATGGGTAGCAATTATAAAGTAGATATTGACGGCAAAGGCTATACACCCCAAGAAATTTCGGCAATGATTTTAAGCAAACTCAAAAAAGACGCTGAAAGCTATCTTGGTGGTCCTGTAACCGACGCAGTTATTACTTGTCCTGCTTACTTTACCGACAGCCAGCGTCAAGCAACCAAAGACGCAGGTAAAATCGCAGGTCTTAACGTTTTAAGAATTATCAACGAACCCACCGCGGCAGCTCTTTCATACGGGCTTGACAAAGAAGGCAAAACTCAAAAAGTTATTATTTACGACTTGGGTGGCGGTACGTTCGACGTTTCAATTATGGAAATCGGCGACGGTGTATTTGAGGTTTTAGCGACCAGCGGTAACAATATGCTAGGTGGTGACGACTTCGACAAGCGCGTTATGGACTATTTAGTTGCTGAATTTAAAGCAAAAGAAGGAATTGATTTGTCAAGCGATAAACTTGCAATGCAAAGATTAAAAGAAGCCGCTGAAAAAGCAAAAATCGAACTTTCTGGCGTAAGCAAAACTAACGTAAACTTACCCTTTATTACGGCGGACGCAACAGGTCCTAAACACTTAGACGTTGATATCACCAAACAAAAATTCGACGCGCTTACAGAAGATTTAGTTTCTCAAACTATTATACCTTTGAAAAAAGCTATGGACGATGCTAAACTAACTTATTCGGAAATCGACAAAGTTATTTTAGTAGGTGGTTCTACAAGAATTCCCGCGGTTATCGACGAAGTAAGAAAAGTTACCGGCAAAGAACCTTTTAAGGGTATCAACCCCGACGAATGCGTAGCAATCGGTGCTGCAATTCAAGGTGGCGTTTTATCTGGCGAAGTTAAGGACGTTTTACTCTTAGACGTTACTCCGTTATCACTCGGTATCGAAACGTTGGGTGGCGTATGCACCAAGCTTATTGAAAGAAATACCACTATACCTGTAAAGAAATCACAAGTATTCTCTACCGCAGCAGATAACCAAACGGCAGTAGATATTCATATCTTGCAAGGTGAAAGAGAATTTGCAAGAGATAACAAAACTCTTGGCAATTTCCAATTATCTGGCATTGCTCCTGCTCCCAGAGGTATACCGCAAATCGAAGTTACTTTCGATATCGACGCTAACGGTATAGTAAACGTTTCTGCAAAAGATTTAGGAACGGGCACTTCTCAAAATATCACCATTACCGCTTCAACTAACCTAACTGATGAAGAAATTAACAAAGCGGTAAACGAAGCAAAACAATACGAAGAAGAAGATAAAAAGCGTAAAGAAGTTATCGATTCGCACAACAAACTCGACGGTATGATTTTCACCGTAGAAAAATCCATTAAAGATTTAGGCGATAAGATTACAGAAGAAGACAAGGCAAAGCTCGAAGCTGAAATTAAAACGGCAAAAGACGACCTAGTCACCAACGATAAAGAAAAGATGGACACTGCGTTTGACAATCTTTCAAAAGTTTCCCAAGAAGTTTTCGCAAAAGTTTATCAACAAGCGCAAGCAAACGGTGAAACCCCCGTCCAAGGCGGTGATACAGAATTCCATCAAGGTGGCGAACAGTAATTAAAACTATAAACTGAAAGGCTTTAACACGCCTTTCAGTTTGCTTATATAAAAGGATAGTTATGGCTAAAAATTATTACGATATTTTGGGGGTAAGTAAAGACGCGTCCGCTGACGATATAAAAAAAGCGTACAGAAAATTAGCGCGCCAGTATCACCCCGATTTGCATCCAGGCGACAAGCAAGCGGCTGAAAAGTTTAAGGAAATAAACGAAGCCAACGAAGTCTTATCTGATGAAAAGAAAAGAAAGAATTACGACACTTTCGGTGACGCTAACGGTAATCCCGGCGCAGGTTTCGGCGGTGGCTTTGGCGGATTTTCTGATTTTTCAGGCTTTGGCGATATATTTGGTGATATATTCGGTGGTTTCGGTGGTAGAAGTAGGGCTCAAACAAAAACTAAGGGCGAAGACATAACAATAGAACTTACTTTAAGTTTTTTAGATGCAGCGAAAGGTTGTAAACGCGATATAGCGTATACGAGAAACCAACCTTGTGTATCATGTAAAGGTACGGGCGCTAAAAATGGAACGGCTTACAAAACTTGTCCGAAATGTAACGGTACGGGTCAAGTTCAATATACAAGTTCTAACGGTTTTTTCCGTTCGGTAAACGTAAGGGCGTGTGACGAGTGTCACGGTACAGGTAAAAAAGTAGTGGATTCTTGCACCGATTGTAAGGGTAAAGGCTATATTAAAAATACTACCCGTTTAACCGTAGAAATACCTGCCGGCGCAGATACAGGAAGTTATATCAAGAAAAACGGTTACGGCGAAGCCAGTGTAAACGGTGGGCCTGCCGGTGACCTTATAATCGTTATGAAAGTCGAAAACAGCAAAATTTTTAAACGCAAAAATTTCGACTTATACGTAGAAACGCCTATTAGTTTTAAGACGGCGGTTTTGGGTGGTAAAGTAAAAATACCGCTAATCGATGAAACGTTAGAATACAATATTCCCGAAGGAACTCAAAGCGGTAAAGTATTCTTCGTTCGCGGTAAAGGTATTAAGAGTAGTAGGGGTACGGGCGATTTGTATATAGTCGTAAATGTAGAAACACCTCAACGCTTAACTAAATCGCAGAAAAAAGCAATCTTAGAGTTTGACGAAGACTTTGACGTAAAACAATGTCCCCAAATGAAAAATTATAAAGATAATATGGAAACTATGTACGGCGAAAACCCGTACGATATTTAGTATGGAAAATTACGTAGAATTAACGGTAAAAACTTCACACGAAGCAAGCGAACTCGTGTCAGACATTTTAAGCGAATATTCGGACGGAGGTGTGTTTGTTTCCGACGTTCAGGACGTTTTAGATTTAGAAAAAAGCGGACGTGCGTGGGACTATGCTGACGACGGCATTTTCAATGCCGACAGCGGAGTTTTAGTAAAAGCTTTTTTCCCAACAGAACAAGCAAAAGACGTTATTAAAAACGTCGAACTTGACCTTATCGCTTTAAGGGAAAGAAGTTGTTTCGATTTAGGCAGTTTAGAAACGTCTAAACGCCTTATCGACGGTGATTTTTGGCGCGAACAATGGAAAGAACACTTTAAGCCTATACATATAGGGAAAATCGTAATAGTTCCCGAGTGGATAAAATACGAGAAAAAAGATGGCGAAACGATAGTATATTTAGATTCTAATATGGCTTTCGGTACGGGCGAACACGAAACCACTTCTATGTGCGTAGAATATCTTCTAAAATACGTACAACCCGAAGACACCGTTCTAGACGTGGGGTGTGGTAGCGGTATTTTAGGCATTACTGCTTGTAAGTTAGGTGCAAAAGAAGTCATAATGACTGATATTGACGAGTGTGCAGTAACAGCATCTAACCATAATATGCAACTTAACGGGGTAACCAACGGTACGGTATTATTGAAAAATCTTTTAGATGACAACACTGTAAAAGGCGACGTTATCGTTTGTAATATCATGGCGGAGGTTTTAATATTCTTTGCGCCCTATATCGGCAATAACTTAAATAAAAGCGGTAAAA
Organism: Christensenellaceae bacterium; assembly: GCA_045644505.1. GTDB lineage: Bacteria > Bacillota > Clostridia > Christensenellales > Borkfalkiaceae > UBA1259. The sequence continues at coordinate 6,925 of JAZRGZ010000062.1, forward strand.
TCATTTTAAGCGGAATTTTAGCCGACAGATTAGAAAAGGTAAAAACCGCTTATTTAGAACAAGGCTTTACTTTCGTAGAACAAAAGATAAAAGGCGAGTGGTCAGCGCTCGTAATGAGTTTGGGTATTTAATATGAAAACCGTAGTTTTTACGCTCGGTTGCAAGGTAAACGAGTGCGAAAGTAATTCTCTGATTAGAGGACTTTTAGAACGCGGTTACGACGTATCCGATAAACTTGAATACGCAGATATTTACATCGTCAACACTTGCGCTGTAACAAAAGAAGCCGAGAAAAAATCCCGTCAAACGGTAAGTAGAATAAAAAAGTTCAATCCTAACGCAAAAATAATTTTTACAGGTTGCGCATCTCAGTGTAACCCCGAAAAATTTGCTAAAAAATCGCCCAATAGCCTAGTTACAGGCACTTTTAACAAGGGCGAAATCCTAAATATGCTTGATAAAAGTGGTATATTTATCAGCAATCAACAAAGTGAGTTTGAAGAATTAGTGCCAGTAAAATCTTTGAGAACGAGAACTTTTGTTAAAGTACAAGACGGTTGTAACAACTTCTGCTCGTATTGTATTATACCTTATTTAAGGGGTAGAAACAGGTCAAGAAACGCCGAAAACGTTATAAACGAAATAAGGGCGGTTAACCCGTTAGAGGCGGTAATAACCGGCATAAATCTTTCTGCTTACGACCAAGACGGACAAGGACTTAAAGGTTTAATTATAGCCCTAAAAAACGTCGATTGCAGAATAAGGCTGGGTTCGTTAGAGATAAACGTTATAGACGAAGAATTCTTAACGGCGTTAAGAGGGTTAAAAGATTTTGCTCCGCATTTTCATTTGTCGTTACAATCGGGTAGCGATAACGTCTTAAAGAAAATGAATAGACATTATACCGCAAAAGAATTTGCTGAAAAAGTAAACCTTATTCGTAAATATTTCCCTAACGCTGGTATTACAACCGATATTATCGTGGGTTTTCCAACTGAAACACAAGAAGACTTTAACGATACTTTAAATTTAGTTGAAAGCATAAAATTTTCTGATATACACCCATTTATTTTTAGTCCGAGAGAAGGCACGGTAGCCTATAAAATGCCAGACCTAGATTACTCGGTAAAAAAACAAAGGATAGACGTCTTATTACAAAAGAAAAAAGAGTGCAAGGAACGTTTTATACGAGAAAATCTTAATTCAGTCCAAGAATTGCTTATAGAAGAAAGTATAGACGGTTATTTAGAAGGGTATTCGGGAAATTATATAAGACTTTATATTAAAGACCAAAACCAAACGG
>JAZRGZ010000063.1:0-5232 GCA_045644505.1 Christensenellaceae bacterium
GGACGAATATAAAGTGACGTACCTGGTAAATTTGGTATCCATTCTTTATCGATGTTAATAAGTTCGGTAATTGCTTTAACGAAAAACTCTTCGGGTATTTCCGGAAGACATAATCTTTCGGCTGAACTATTCATTCTCTTAGCGTTCTCGTAAGGTCTGAACATTTGATAGCCTTCTTTGGTTTTGTACGCTTTCATACCTTCAAAAATTTCCGCACCATAGTGAAGAACGGTAGAAGCAGGATGAATGGGAATATAATCAAAAGGTACTATTCTTGCATTCTGCCATGCGCCGTCTTTAAAATCAGCGACAAACATGTGGTCGGTAAAATATTTACCGAAACCAAGCTTAGAAAAATCAGGTTTTTCTTTTAAGGTCTTTGTTTTCTCAATTTTGATTTCTATCATTTTGGTCACCTTTAACCTTTTATAATTCTTTTATTCTTTCAATTGCGTCTTCTCGCATTTTATATTTTAGTATTTTTCCTGCGGCGTTCATCGGGAATTCGTTGACGAAAACAAAATATCTCGGAACTTTATGTTTAGCCATGTGAGCGTTACCGTAATCTAACATATCTTGAACTGTTGCGGTTTCACCTTTTTTAAGAATAATGTAAGCGCACGCTTCTTCGCCATATCTTGGGTCGGGAACGCCGACTACTTGAACATCTTTAACTTTTGCGTGAGTTAAGTAAAATTCTTCTATTTCTCTTGGATATAAGTTTTCACCGCCACGAATAATCATATCTTTAAGTCTGCCCGTTACCTTATAGTAGCCGTCGGGAGTTCTACAACAAATATCACCACTATGTAACCAACCGTCCTTATCGATGGTTTGTTCGGTTGCTTTGGGCATTTTATAATATCCTTTCATGATATTGTAGCCTCTTGCAACAAACTCACCGTTAGCGCCGTCGGGTAAATCTTCGCCAGTTTCGGGGTCGATAATCTTACACTCAACACCCGGAAAAGCACTGCCTACGGTTTCAACGCGGTGGTCGATATCTTCGTTAACTTCGCCCATAGTACATCCGGGCGACGCTTCCGTTTGGCCGTAAACGCTTATAATTTCTTTCATGTTCATTTCATTGGCTGCGCGACGCATGAGGTCGGGCGGACAGTTTGCACCTGCCATTATACCCGTTCTTATGTATGAAAAATCTGTATTAGCAAAGTCTGAATGGTTAAACATTGCAATAAACATGGTCGGAACACCGTTAAAACAAGTAATTTTTTCGTCGTTTATACAAGCAAGCGAGGACTTAGGCGAAAAATACGGCATAGGGCAACAAGTACCACCGTGCGTCATCATATTAGTCATTGAAAGAACCATGCCAAAACAATGGAACATAGGTACTTGTATCATCATTCTGTCGGCAGTAGAAATATCCATTCTGTCGCCGATAATTTTACCGTTATTTACAATGTTTCTGTGTGTAAGCATTACACCTTTCGGAAAACCCGTAGTACCTGACGTGTACTGCATGTTGCAAACATCGTCGGGTTTAACGTTAGACGCGCGACGTCTTACTTCTTCTAACGGTACTAAATCAGAACGCTTAATAAAATCATTCCACTCTAAACACCCGTCCATATCAAAACCGACTGTAATGACGTTGCGCAAAAAAGGTAACTTTTTAGAATATAAGGGTTGCCCTGCTTTTAAATTTTTAAGTTCGGGACATAATTCTTCAATAATTTCTTTATAATTAGAATCTTTACAAGAATCTATCATAACCAGAGTATGCGTATCAGACTGTCTTAACAAATACTCTGCTTCGTGAATTTTATATGCAGTGTTTACGGTTACTAAAACCGCGCCAATCTTAACGGTAGCCCAGAACGTCAAAAACCACTGTGGAACGTTCGTCGCCCAGATTGCCACGTGATGACCCGACTTTACCCCTAACGAAATAAGTGCTGACGCAACTTTGTCTACGTCGTCTTTAAACTGAGAATAAGTCCTCGTATAATCAAGAGTAGTGTATTTGAACGCATACTGGTCGGGATATTTTTCCACCATTTTGTCCAAGACTTCTGAAAACGTCAAGTCTAAAACGTCATACTTTTTCCAAGGATGAGTGCCGGTTTTAGAACGATTATAATATATCGGCTCGTTAGAAACCGTTCTCGACTCAGTATTTAAATAACTTTTAAAATGTGTAAGCAATATATCGGCGTCCTGCACGTCGTCAGAGGGCATTACCGAAACGTATCCGTCGTAATTTAGCGAACTCAATGCATTAATAAATTCTCTAACGGGAAGTTCGCCGTCACCAACTATAACTTTATCGTTATTTTTTTTGTCGCCCAAGCGAACATAACCGATGTAAGCACCGAGCGTTTGAATGGTCGAATCTGCCGTTTCTTTTGCGGTAAAAAAGGTTTCTCTGATATTCCAACAAACCCCTAAATTTGCAGTTCCAAAACAATTAATAACTTCCAAAACTCTTTCAGTATTAACAAAGGGACCTATCGTTTCAATAAGCACCGTAACGTTATTAAGTTCAGCGCAATTTATTACCGGTAAAAGTACGTCTTTTAAAGACTTAAAGTCCTTAAATTCCGAAATTGAAATTATGAGGTTTTTGATGGATGCAACAGAACAAAGTTCAACGTATTTTAATACGTCGTTAAAATCAGTCTTTTCTGTTATTTTGTTCGGATATGAAATTGCGGGAATTTCTATATGCCTATTTACGAGTTTTCTTTTTGCGTCCACAGTAACCGACGAACGAAAAATACTGTCGATATGAGTGTTTAACGAATTGATAGCATCACAAATTTCAACCCCATCGTATCCGTAATCTTTAACGGTATTACAAAGATCGATAAAACTTTGTGAATTAACAAAACTGTCGGGAAAAGATAATTTCATATTACTAATCCTCGTAAACTATCTTGTTAAGCGCGTTAATATAAGCGCGAATACATGCACCAACTATATCGGTAGACACACCGTTTCCGGGATAGAGTTTACCGTTAGCGCGAAGTCTTATAAACGAAGAACCTACTGCGCCTCTACCCTTTGTTACGGCATGAACTTGAAAATCGTCTAGTTCATAGTGATGACCTATAACTTGCTCAATTGCGTGAAAAGCAGCATCTATGGGACCGTCGCCGGTAGAAACACCGCTAAATTTTTCGCCGTCTTTTTCTAAGGTAACGTTAGCAGTTGCAGGAATAATATTACCGCTGTTTACAACGTAGTTTACCAAATGATAGGTGGACGGAACTTGCATAGCGGTACTTGCAATAATTGCCTCTAATTCTTTTGTGTCAATAGTTTCTTTGTTAGAGGTAACTTTTTTAAATTCTTCGTATACTTTACCAACGTCTGCATCGGACAATTCATAACCGAGATTTTTGATAATTTCAGACACGTCTTTTAAAGTTGCCGAATTCTCAACGTTAAGGCTAGTTTTAATCGTTTCATCTACGTCAGTTTTTTCGTTGATTAATGTATTAATTAGGTTAGAAACAGTTTTAACGTTTGTAACATCTATCGAACAATCAGCGTCTAATTGATATTTTTTATTCTTAAATAAGTCCGAAACAACTTCTAGCGATAAATATTTATCGCAAACGGTAGTCTTAACGCCGTCAGCACCTACCTTAACGGCTTGTAAAGCGCAAGACGTTGCGAGTTTTAAGTCGTCAGAAGGTTGAACGAATACTTTTATATCGCATGAATTTTTTATTTCTTCTACAAGTTCTGCGTAGTCTTCGGGCAAAGCAATACCTTCGCCATCACAAACAGTAATACAAGAAGCACCTGCATTATACACTGCTTGGGCGCATTTTGTCACAAATCCTTCTTCTGCCCTAAAAGCGTCCAACGCTACAAATTCAACGCATTCACATAAAGCTTTACACTCTGAAACAAGCATGACTATTTTTTCTAACATAGTAGGTGCTTTTAAATGATAAAAATATTCCATTTGAACGGTTGATACAGGCATAACAACCTGTAAACATTTCTTGTTTGCCTTTTCGATACATCTAAACGATGCTTTTACGCTTTCGGTAGTATCACCTACGGCAATTTTTACTACGGCATTTTTTACAGAACTTGCAACGGTACGATAAATTACTTCGTTTTCTTTGGAATTTTTTAATATGGGGAGTTCAATAGCGTCCACGTAAACAGTATCCAACTTTTCAACAAGCGAAAGCTTTTCTCTAAAAGATAAATATACACCTTGTTCTTCGAGCGCTTTTAACGTAACGTCTAAAATTTTAATTTTCTTCATACATAAACTCCTTAAAAAAACCCCCGACTTTAATAAAAGTCAGGGACGATTGAAACCGCGGTACCACCCAGTTTATTGCAAAACGCAATCACTTAATTGCCTATAACGGGGCTAACCGTGAACTACTAATTTACCACTGCCTTATCTTGGACGTTTCAGTTAATATTAAATATTATATATAATACCTAATATTATGTCAAGCAAATAAGCGCCCAAAAGTGTGTTTTAAGTTGACTACCGATAAAAATAAAAAACCCTGACCTTATTAAAAAGTCAGGGACGATTATCAACCGCGGTACCACCCGTTTTTGTTGGAAACTCCAACCGCTTTATTTGCTTTTGACGGGGCTAACCGAAAACGATTACTGTAATATTTCGCCGTTCCCGCTCCGGAATGAGTAACCTAGTATCTTGTATTGACTTTCACCAACCGTCAACTCTCTAAAACTAAGACAATAAGTCTGTTTCCTTCACTGCGTTTTATGAATTTTTTGTAATTATAACACTGCAAAATTCCAATGTCAAGAAAATAACGTCGTTATTAATCAATTTTTAGCAATTTTTTTATGTTTTTACAGTAAATCATCTCACGTTCATAATCAGTTAAATTCAATTTGCTGAATCTTTGCAACTCGTCTTTTGCGTTAAACGTTGGAAAATCAGTAGAAAAAAAGAATTTTTCTACACCTAACCCTCGAATAATTTGTTCGGCAAATTCAGGTGAAATAAACGCTAGCGACGAACACGTATCAAAATATACGTTAGTTAAGCCTTTATACGAATTCCATTCGTCCCAATGAAGATATCCGCCAAGATGCGCACATATAAACGTTACGTTCGGATAAAGTTTTGCCATTTTGACCAGTCGGCTTGGTTTAGAATATTCAAATCTATCATCGCCAACGTGTAAGAGAATTGGCAATCTATCAGAAACAATTTGGTAAATCTTTTGAGCAATTTTATCGTCGATATAAAATTTT
>JAZRGZ010000064.1:0-8708 GCA_045644505.1 Christensenellaceae bacterium
ATTACACTTAAATAATTAAAAATTTAAGATTTAATAAAATAGTTGTAAGGCGGAGTATACTCCGCCTTACAATGATTTTTATAAGTATATTTAATTAACTGTTTATAAGCACAATTTATACATTCAAAAGGAAAAAATTAAAGTGAAAAAGGCTATTGCGCTTGAAATGAAAAACGTTTGCAAAAGGTTTGGGACTGTAATTGCAAACAATAACGTAAATCTTACGCTTTATAAAGGCGAGATTTTGTCGCTCCTTGGCGAAAACGGTAGCGGTAAAACCACGCTCATGAATATGATTTCGGGTATATACTTTCCCGACGAAGGTAAGGTTTTAATTAACGGCGAAGAAGTCGTTATCAAAACTCCAAAAGACGCGTTTAAATATAAAATCGGTATGATACACCAACACTTTAAGTTGGTTGACGTCTTTACCGCAGGTGAAAACGTGGTTTTGGGTATAGAAGAAAAGTATAACATTAAACAAGTAAATTCCCGTGTGCGTGAAATTGCAGAACGCTACGGTTTTGATATAGACCCCCAAAAGAAAATACACGAAATGTCAGTATCAGAAAAACAAACGGTAGAAATTATAAAAGTTTTATACCGTGGCGCTGACATTTTGATTTTAGACGAGCCGACGGCAGTTTTAACTCCGCAAGAAATTACTAAACTTTTTGCGGTGCTCAAAAAAATGAGAGAAGACGGCAAGTCGATTATTATTATCACACATAAGTTAAACGAGGTTATGGAAATTTCCGACAGAGTTTCAATTCTTAGAAAAGGGGAGTACGTAACTACCGTTGATACTAAAAAGACTAATGAAAAACAACTTACCGAATATATGGTAGGTAAAAAAGTCGACTTAAAAATAGAGAGAGTAAAAACTGATTTTGATTTACCGCTTTTAGAATTAAGAGATTTACGCATCAAAAAAGACGATGACAGCACGGCAATCGACGGTGTAAACTTCTATATTCGTGGTGGCGAAATTTTAGGTGTTGCAGGCATTGCAGGTTGCGGGCAAAAAGAACTTTGTGAAGCAATAGCAGGTTTAAGACCGTTAGAAGACGGTTTAATTATGCATAAAGGTGAAAGCTTAATCGGCTTAACGCCTAAACAAATTATAGAAAAAGGTATCGCAATGAGTTTTATTCCCGAAGACCGTTTAGGTATGGGGCTTGCGCCGTCATTTTCTATAACCGATAACATGATGCTTAAAACTTACGCTGAAACAAAAGGACCGTTCGTTGACAGAAAATCGGCAAGGGCGCGCGCTGAGGCGTTAATCGAAAGACTTGCTATCGTTACTCCGTCAACTGAAACCCCCGTTAGACGACTTTCTGGCGGTAACGTTCAAAAGGTTTTAGTGGGCCGTGAAATTGAAGCTGGTCCTAACGTAATTGTTACTGCTTATCCCGTTCGTGGGTTAGACATTAACTCGTCGTACGCAATCTATGATATATTAAACGACGAAAAGAAAAAGGGCACGGGTGTACTTTTCATCGGCGAAGACTTAGACGTTATGCTTGCGCTTTGTGATAAAATTATGGTTTTATGTCACGGAAAAAACATGGGTATTGTTCACGCTTCTAAGACCACTAAGGAAGAATTAGGGCTTATGATGACGGGCGCGCTTAACTTAACCGAAGTTAAAAAAGACAAAAAAATAGGTATCGCGAAAGACAGTAACCTTTCCGAAGAACAGTGGCAAGAAGTAAAGAAAGATAATCAGGGGGGCGAGCAAAATGATTAACGACAAATCTTCGCGCGAGCCGTTGTTTCAAATTTCCAAACGCGACGGCATCGTTTGGTATAAAGCGTGGTTGATTAGGGCATTAGCAGTCTTAGGTGCTTTGGTTTTAAGTTCGCTTTTGGTTATAGTTATTGTAGGTGAAAATCCTATAAAAATTTGGGGTTCGATATTTGAAGGTAGTTTTTCTACAAAAACAAAATTCTGGATAATGTTTGAAGACCTTGCAATTTTACTTGCGATTTCTATCGCTGTGACCCCTGCTTTTAAAATGAAGTTTTGGAATATCGGCGCAGAAGGACAGGTACTGGTTGGATGTCTTGCTGCTGCCGCTTGTTCGTTTTATTTAGGCGACAAGGTGGCTCCTACGATACTTATTATTTTAATGGTAGTTGCGTCGATTTTAGCAGGCGTTATTTGGGCGGTTATTCCTGCAATAGTCAAGGCTAAATGGAATACTAACGAAACTCTTTTTACCTTAATGATGAATTATATTGCAACTTATCTTGTGTTATTCTTCTTAAACGTTTGGGTGAAAAGCGGTTCGGGAACGCTGGGCATTTTACCTCACGGACAATTCCCAGTAATTTTAAGTAACGAGTATTTGTTACCCATTATAGTTATATTGTTTATAACTGGGCTAATGTATGTATACTTAAAATATTCTAAACAAGGTTACGAAATCTCGCTTGTTGGCGAAAGCGTAAATACCGCAAAATACGCAGGCGTAAACGTTGGTAAAGTTATTATCAGAACGCTTATGATATCAGGCGCGATATGTGGTTTAACAGGTGGGCTTTTGGTAGGTGCAATTAATCATACGCTTACCGATTCACTTGCAGGTGGTCGTGGGTTTACGGCAATCCTAGTTTCTTGGCTTGCTAAATTTAATCCCTTGTATATGATACTAACCGCCTTTACCGTAGTATTCTTCCAAAAGGGCGCAAACCAACTTGCAACAGATTTTTCGGGCGTAATTACCGAATCGTTCGGCGAAATTATCGTTGGTATTATATTCTTGTTTATTATCGGTTGCGAATTCTTTATTTCCTACAAATTAACTATACGAAAAAGAAAACCTATAACTGTCGATACGCTAGAAAATTATAGCGAAACCCAACAAACAGAGCAAGTAGACGAAGTTATTGATTTAAGAAAAAACGTCAAAAAGGAGGATATCTAAAATGAGTGTGATTATTTCATTCATAGCAGGCGCTATCAGTTTTGGTACAGTCTTCCTATTTGGTTCTACTGGTGAAACTATTACCGAAAAATCAGGCCACCTTAATTTAGGTATCCCCGGTATTATGTGTTTCGGTGCGCTTGGCGGTTGCGTTGGCGTGTCTATGGTGGGAAGTGTACCTTTCGTTACGGTGCTGGTTGCGGTAATTATGTCGTTTTTGTTTGCCGGTGCGTTAGGTGCTTTATACTGTTTCTTAACGGTTACTTTAAGGGCAAACCAAAACGTTACGGGTCTTGCAATCACTACGTTCGGTGTAGGTTGCACAAACTTCTTTATTACCTTAGTAGAGGACAGAGCTTTTTCGTCGGCAAGCACGCGTTTTACTTCACTGTTTCCGTTTTATAAAGACTTAGGCGTAGTCGGAGAACTTCTTTTTTCGTACGGTGTTTTAGTTTATCTCGCAATAGCAGTGGCTATTTTAACTTCGTTGTTCTTTAATAAAACCAAACAAGGTTTGCATTTAAGGGCAGTAGGCGAAAATCCTGCAACTGCCGATGCCGTCGGTATCAACGTTACGCGTTATAGATATTTAGCAACTATTATCGGTAGCGGTATAGCGGGTCTTGGCGGATTGTTCTATATAATGGACTTCTTAACGGGTAGCTGGGAATACAGTATCGACGCTTTGGGTTGGCTTTCTATTGCGCTTGTAATCTTTACCGTTTGGAAACCTAACTGGGGAATACTGGGTTCTTACGTTTTCGGTGGTCTTTATATTCTAGCTAATTATATAAAGGTAAGTTTCTCGATGATGAGCATCTTGAAGATGATACCTTTCGTCGTTACTATAATAGTATTAATTTTTACGAGTATTCGTGGTAAAAAGGAAAATCAACCGCCGTTATCTCTCGGTGTAAACTATTTTAGAGAAGAAAGGTAGTTATATAAGTGTTGTTAAAACAAAAAGACCGTTTGTCAACGGTCTTTTTGTTTTTGTCGTTTTTCACGTTCTTTTGGCACACCCGACGGGAGTTGAACCCACAACCTTCAGAATCGGAATCTGATGCTCTATCCAGTTAAGCTACGGGTGTAAAAATTTACCGCCGTTTGTGTTCGGCGGTAAAATTCAGTTATTCTTCTGTTTCCTCTTGCAATTTGTTTACCGTAACTCTTACCTGTAACACTTTTTTTACGGTAGATTTTGTAACTTCAAAATCAAGATTTTTATATTCGAGTTTAACGCCTGCGTGGGGTATTTCACCAAGCTTTTCGATTAGGAAACCGCTTACGGTACTTGCCTCGTATTCGTCTTCCGGGTCGTCAAGCTCAAAATACTCAAACATATCGGATACTGGTGCGTTGCCGTCTACAACGAAAACGTCTTCGCCAACCACCTTAAAGTAATTAACTTCTTCATCGTGTTCGTCCCAAATTTCACCGACAAGTTCTTCTAAAATATCTTCTAAGGTAATAATGCCAAGCGTTCCACCGTACTCGTCCAATACGACTGCGATATGAACTTTGCTTTTCTGCAACTGCTTTAATAGATTAGAAATTTTCACGTGTTCGGTTGTATAGTACGCATTTTGCATTATGCCATCTATACCTTTTTTACCGTTAAGATATGCGCGGAAAAAATCTTTTTCGTGAATAGTGCCAATTATTGTGTCTATACTGCCTTTATATACCGGAATTCTTGAATAGCCTTCTTTTGTAAAGACGTTTTTTATTTCTTCCATAGAACTTTCCACGTCTACTGCGATTATATTTACACGCGGAACTAAAATATCGGCAACTTCTAAATCATCAAATTCTATTACTGAACGGATAAGCTGAGTTTCGTCTTCGCGAATGGTGCCGTCTTCTTCGGCTTCCTCAACTACCGTCATAATTTCATCTTCGGTTATCTTGTCTTCGTTTTTAAGCCTGAAAATTTTCGCTATCAACCACTTCCAACCGCCAAATATTCTATTGAATATCCAAAACAAGTAATAGAAACTTATTATTAGAGGGTAATACAGCATGGCGGTTTTTTCGGGATAGACTTTTGCGATAAGTTTAGGAGTGATTTCACCGAATATTAACGTTGCAACGGTCATAGCCACAGTAGAAATAAATGCCGAGTCAACAGTCGGGTTATTTATAAGCAACTTCGCAAAAAACAAAGTTGAAAGTGTTGCAGCTGTTATGTTTACTATGTTATTACCGATTAAAACCGTACTGATAAGCTCGTCGTATTTTTCCTCGGCAAGATTTAATACTTTTTTTGCGCGCTTGTTACCCGAAGTGGATAACGAACGGAGTTTTATTCTGCTTGCACAGGAGTAACATGTTTCAGTAGATGAGAAAAAAGCAGATAATACTAATAACAATAATATAGCTATCAGTAAGGGAATGGAGCCGTCAGGCATAATTTCCTCCATAAAAAAGAATTTTGTACTTTAAGTACTTATATTATATTACACTATAACGCAAAAAAAATCAAGTCTTTTTTGCGTTAGCGCTTTTTTATTGCACTTTCTCGCTTTTTATGTTATTATATATTCAATTTAAGGAGCTTTTTATGAAGAAAACGGTTGTCGTTGGTATGAGTGGTGGCGTAGACAGTTCAGTAGCTGCGCTTATACTAAAAGAACAAGGATACAACGTTATAGGTTTATATATGAGCAATTGGGAAGAAACCGACGAGTGTGGTCACTGTACAGGCGAAGAAGATTACGCCGACGTTCGTCGTGTTGCTAATAAAATCGGTATTCCTTATTACTCGGTCAATCTTGCCAAACAGTATATGGATAGGGTATTTTCTTATTTTATAAACGAGTACAACGCAGGAAGAACTCCCAACCCCGACGTTTTGTGTAACCGCGAAATAAAGTTCAAGGATTTTAAGGATGAAGCAAAACGCTTGGGCGCTGATTATATCGCCACAGGTCATTATTGCGATATATTGCACGACGGTGACACTCATTATTTATTAAAAGCAAAAGACCAAAGTAAAGACCAAACATATTTCTTAAATCAGTTATCCCAGGAACAGTTAGACGGCGTGTTGTTTCCGTTAGGGAAAATGGACAAATCGGAAGTTCGTCGAATTGCAATGGAAAATGGCTTAGCAACTGCCGAGAAAAAAGATTCCACAGGTATTTGTTTTATAGGGGAAAGAAATTTTAGGAATTTTTTACTTAACTACATACCTGCAAAACCTGGTAAGATTATGACTTACGACGGTAAAGTTATAGGCGAGCATATAGGGCTTATGTATTATACCATAGGTCAACGTCGCGGTCTTAATATTGGTGGTCAAAAAGGTGACGACGGCAGTCGTTGGTTCGTTATAGAAAAAGACCTTAAAAACAATATATTATACGTAGCGCACGGTGAAGAAGATAAACTGTTCAGTAAGGGGTTGCTAATGAACGCGGTAAACTGGATACCTCAAAAACCCGATAAAAACGTTTTCGAATGCACGGCTAAGTTCCGTTATCGCCAGCCCGAACAAAAATGTACGGTAAATATCTTAGAAAATGGCATAAGGGTAGACTTCCACGAACGACAACGCGCCATTACCGAAGGGCAGTTTGCAGTATTTTACGACGGTAATAAATGTATAGGCGGGGGAGTAATCGAAAAGGCAATCTTCTAATATATATAATATATATAATGTTTATAAAAACACGGTTACACCTAAAAGATGTAACCGTTTTATTTTATAGTTCTTAGTTTGATTCGGGGGTTTTAGCTTTAAACCAACTATAACCTCCCATGGATAGCGCAAATAGTTTGCAGGGCTTTGCCCCGTTGTTTGATTGCATTTCTTCAACAGTTATGAAGTATAAGCTGGGACTTGCGTCGTGTATTGTTCCATCGGGCCAGGAAGGAACCCAAGGTTGTCTTTCGCCCGCCGAACCCCATCCGTCGTGTGAAGGATACCATCCGTATCCAAGTGCTTCGTCGGGGAAAATCATTTTTTCAATATGAGCCTCATTGCCTCTAACTTCAAGAGAGAAAGCGCCACCCTCTGTTTTAGAAGTGCTACCGCCTATAAACTCTATGCTTTTACCAAAAGTAACCGTCCTTAATGCTTTACAGTTGAAAAATGCGCCTGCTTTTATACCTTTGAGAGAATCAGGGAAGGTTAATTCGGTAACCGCTGAACCAAGAAAAGCCGAACCGCCTATAAGTTCCAACTCTCCGTCCATCGCAAAGTTAATCTTTTTAAGCTTAGAACATTTCCTAAAACAGTCAGTACTTATCTCTTTAAGCGTTTTATTTATGGTAACTTCTGTCGCACCAGAACAATCTTCAAAACAACTGATTTCAATTTTGGTCAAGTTTGACGGTAAGGTTATAGAGGTTAAACCTCTGCAAGCGTAAAAAGCTTTCTCGCAAAGTGTTGTGACCGTATCAGGAAAGGTAATGTTGTTCAGTTTTAAGCATTTTGAAAAAGCGTTTCTGTTTATTTTTTCTAAACCTTCTGAAAAGTTTACTGTTGCAAGTTTACTACATTGCTCAAAGGCAGAATCAGAAATGTTTTTCAATCCCGCTCCGATGGTAACTTCGCTAAGCGCGCCACATTTGTAAAATGCACCCTTACCCATTTTAGTTATGCTGTCAGGTATTACAACCTTTGTAAGAGTGGTGTTCTCTGAAAACGCGTTCTCTGCAATTTCAGTTACGGGTATGCCTTTGATTTCAGATAAAATAGTATATTCAGTTTCCTCAAAACCTTCTGCGCCTACAAAAGTATAATAAGTTCCGTCCTGAGATAGAGAATAAGCTTCTGTGTTGCTACATCCCAAAAATGAAAAACAGGACATGAGTAAAACTAAACACAGCATCAAAGATGTAAAAATACGTCTCTTCATTTTTCGCTCCTTAAACATTATATAATATATAATAGCACGAAATTGTCTTTTAAGCAAGTCTAAAAACAGACTAGCTGAAATATTCCAACCCATAGTTTAAAACTTTTAAAAAAATATTAAAAAATTTGTAAAAAACGCTTGACTTAAATTAAGTTTTACTTTATAATCTCAATTACCCCTTGAATGAGGGCGCTAAAAACATAAGCCAAATCATTTGATATTACCTAATGATTTATGTTGTGGCAAATTACAAAATGTCGTGGGCTATAATTATTAAAAACACAACATTTTGTGGGTTAAAAAAAAGATTAAAAAAAGTTAAAAAAACTTTAAAAAACCTATAAAAAATGCTTGACTTAAAAAAATGCTTATGTTATTATATCTAGGCTGTCGCAAGAAAGACGGCACGTCAACCGCTGTTGACGAGGGTAGTTTAAAAATTGAATAGAAGGAAATAAGACGAAATAATAGTTATTTTGAAAGTTTCTGTCAAAATCTTTGAAGTATGAAATATGTACTTTAAAAAACAGTCATTTAATGACACAAAACGCTAACAAGCGAAATTCGTTAGAGCAGTTGAACCGCAAGGTTCGGCTTTAAATCATTAAACTTAAGAGTTTGATTCTGGCTCAGGACGAACGCTGGCGGTGTGCTTAATACATGCAAGTCGAGCGGACTTTTGGGGGCTTGCTCCCAAAAGTTAGCGGCGGACGGGTGAGTAACGCGTGAGCAACCTGCCTATATCTGGGGAATAACACAGAGAAATTTGTGCTAATACCGCATATGACCACAGTGGGGCATCCCACAGGGGTGAAAGATTTTATCGGATATAGATGGGCTCGCGTGCCATTAGATAGTTGGTAGTGTAACGGACTACCAAGTCGACGATGGCTAGCCGACCTGAGAGGGT
>JAZRGZ010000065.1:0-1549 GCA_045644505.1 Christensenellaceae bacterium
GGAAAAAAGGTAAAATCAATGATGAATTCCGGTAATTTATGCCCTAATGACTTAACGATAGAACTTGTTAATGAAAGACTTAACCAAGACGATTGTAAAGTAGGATATTTATTAGACGGTTTTCCGAGAAACCTAATGCAAGCTCACGCATTAGACAAAATTCTTCCACCTGACTTAGTAATAGACATTGACGTCGATTTTGCTAAGATAGAAGACAGAATTACAGGCAGAAGAAGTTGCCCTATGTGTGGAGCATCGTTTCATACGTCGGTCATAGGTAATACGTCAATTTGTCCTAACTGTGGTAAAAACTTAGTTAGAAGAAAAGACGACTATCCCGAAACTGTAAAAGAAAGGCTTGCTGTGTATTCGTCCTCTACCGAGCCGTTGATAGAATACTATAAACTGCAAGGTAAATTAAAAAAGGTTAACGGTAATTTATCGGTTAACGACGTATTTACCGAAATCCAAACAATTTTAGGATAATGATAAGTATTAAAACGGAAGAGCAAATTGCTCTTATGCGAGAAAGCGGTAAACTTACCCGTGACGTATTGGAAATGTTAAGAAAAGAAATACGACCGGGCATGACAACCAAAGCGCTTGACAAACTTGCTTATGATTACATAACTTCATTTGGCGCAGTTCCTTCGTTTTTAAATTATTCGGGTTATCCCGCATCGTTGTGCACGTCGATTGACGAAATGGTAGTGCACGGTATACCGTCTAACGACGTGTATATCAAAGAAGGTCAAATAGTTAGCGTAGACGTTGGCGTTATCTTAAACGGATGGCACGGTGACGCTGCGAGAACGTTTGCTATCGGTGAAATCAGCGAAGAAAAACATAGGCTTATGAAGGTAACTGAGGAGTGCTTTTTTAAAGGCATAGAAACCTTAAAAGACGGAACACCTCTTGGAACCATAGGTTATAACGTTCAACGTCATGCAGAAAGCAATGGTTTTTCAGTAGTAAAAGCTCTTGTTGGACACGGCATAGGACGTGAAATGCATGAAGCACCCAATGTTCCAAACTATGGAATTAAGGGTACGGGAATACGCCTTAAAAAGGGTATGACCATTGCTATTGAACCTATGATAAACGCAGGAGATTTCAAAGTAGACTTTATGTCTGACGGATGGGGCGTTAAAACAAAAGACAGACGTCCGTCAGCACACTACGAAAACACCGTAGCAATTACTGAAAGCGGTGTAGAAATACTTACTTTATAGGTAACAGTTTTGCAAAAAGAAATTAATATCGGCGACCTTGTAAAAAGTAAAATGGGTCGCGATAGAAGCGTGATATTTTTAGTAGTTGACGTAAAAGACAAAATTGCTTACGTTGCCGACGGTAAAACGAGGAAAATCGATTTGCCTAAAAAGAAAAATATCAAACATTTAGAAAGGTTAAATGTAACTCCGCTTGTCGGCGTTATAGAAAAGTTACACGCAAACATAATTGTTGGTAATCTTTCGTTAAGAAAGCAAATTAACAATAGCGTGAATAAAAAATAGGAGGATTGAGTTTGTGTCTAAAGACGACGTAA
>JAZRGZ010000066.1:0-10006 GCA_045644505.1 Christensenellaceae bacterium
AAACTTTTTAGACGCTTTTAATAGTTATCAACTAGTTAAAGAGTTAAAAGAAGCCTTAAATTTGCCCGCAGTTACCTCCTTTAAGCACGTTAGTCCTACTTCGGCTGCTGTTGGAATTAAGCTTCCTGAAAAACTTAAAAAAGCTTGTTTTGTAGATGACGTTGAAGGCTTAGACGATTCGCCTCTTGCGTGTGCTTATGCAAGGGCAAGAGGAACAGATAGGATGTGTTCGTTTGGTGATTGGGTAGCACTTTCCGATAAATGCGACGTAACAACCGCTAAAATGATAGCACGTGAAGTTTCAGACGGTGTTATTGCTCCCGATTACGACCCACAGGCGCTTGAAATATTAAAGGCAAAAAGAAAGGGTAATTATAACGTAGTAAAAATTGACCCGAACTACGTGCCCGAAGAAAAAGAAACGAAAGATGTTTTCGGTATTACTTTTGAACAGGGTAGAAATAATTTTAAAATTAATAAAGAACTTATCTCAAATATTGTTACCGCAAACAAAGATATGCCCGAAAGTGCAAAAATTGACTTAATAATTGCACTTATAACCCTAAAATATACTCAATCAAACTCAGTTTGTTACGCTTATCAAGGGCAAGCAATCGGCGTTGGTGCGGGACAACAATCTAGAATACACTGTACACGTCTTGCTGGTGTAAAAGCTGATACTTGGTTTTTACGTCAACATGAAAAGGTATTAAACCTTCCTTTCCTTGAAACACTTGGTAGAGCAGACAGAGATAACGTTGTTGATGGTTATATTAATAAAAACGAAGAAGACGTTTGCGCTGACGGTAACTGGCAAAAATATTTCAAAGTTCAACCAAAACCTTTTACCCAAGAAGAAATGAAAGATTATTTGAGTAAAATCGATGGTGTTGCATTAGGTTCCGACGCTTTCTTCCCATTCTCTGATAATATTGAAAGGGCAAGAAAAAGCGGTGTTAAGTATATTGCTCAACCAGGTGGTTCTATTCGTGATCAACTCGTTATAGATTGCTGTGATAAACTTGATATGGTTATGGCGTTTACAGGAATGAGATTATTCCATCACTAAAAATAGGGTGAGATAATGAAAATTATGGTAGTAGGTGGCGGTGGAAGAGAACATGCCATCATTAAGAAAATTAAAGAAAATAAAAAAGTTACCGAGATATTTGCTTTACCCGGTAACGGTGGTATATCAAACGACGCAACTTGCGTTGACATTAAAGCAACCGAATTAGATAATATAGTAAAATTTGCTGTTGAAAACTCTATTGATTTTGCAGTAGTTGCTCCTGACGACCCTCTTGTTTTAGGTCTTGTTGATTTATTAACAGAAAAGGGAATTCCTTGTTTTGGGCCTAATAAAAACGCTGCAATTATAGAGGGTAGTAAAGCCTTTTCTAAACATTTAATGCAAAAATACTCTATACCTACTGCTGAATATAAGGTCTTTGAAGATATAAACAGTGCGATAGATTACGTTGAAACTTGTGACATTCCAGTTGTTATTAAAGCAGATGGTTTAGCGCTTGGTAAGGGTGTTATAATCGCTGAAACGAGAGAAGACGCAAAAAACGCAGTAATCTCGATGATGCAAGATAAAGCTTTTGGTAAAAGTGGCGATAAAATAGTCATTGAAGAATTTTTGACAGGCCCAGAAGTTTCTGTTTTAGCGTTCACTGACGGCAAAACAATAGTTCCTATGGTTTCTTCTATGGACCATAAGAGAATAGGTGATTTTGATACAGGGCTCAATACGGGCGGTATGGGTACGGTAGCGCCTAACCCTTACTATACCAAGGAAATTGAAAAAAGATGTTTAAACGAAATTTTCGTTCCTACCGTAAACGCTATGAAAAAAGAAGGTAGAACCTTTAAAGGGTGCCTGTATTTTGGCTTAATGCTTACACCAAAAGGACCGAAAGTTATCGAATATAACTGTCGTTTTGGTGACCCGGAAACACAAGTTGTTTTACCCTTACTTAAAACTGATTTACTTAGTATAATGCAAGCAGTTTCTAATGAGAATTTGTCTGACATAAACGTGGAATTTTCCGATAATTCGGCAGTTTGTGTTATTATGGCGTCAAAAGGCTACCCTCTATCTTATGAAAAGGGATTTGAAATAAACATCCCCGAAGAATTAAACGACAAAGTCTTTGTTGCAGGCGCTCTTAAAAAAGAGGGTAAATTACTAACGTCTGGTGGCAGAGTTTTAGGTGTTACTGAAATTGCAACAGACCTTAAAACAGCTATCGATAAATCTTATAAATCGGTACAAAAAATCACTTTTAACGGTGCATATTACAGAAAAGATATTGGCGCAAAAGCGCTTAAAGGACAGGAAATATAATGGTATATAGAGTTTTTGTAGAAAAAAAAGAAGAAATTGCTAACGAAGCAAAAGCGCTTTATAGTGACGTTGTAAATTTTCTCGGTATAAAAGGCTTAGAGGAAGTAAGGGTAATCAACCGTTACGATGCCGAAAACATTACCGAAGAACTTTTTAATTATGCAAAAAGCACGGTTTTTTCTGAACCACAATTAGATATAGTAACCGACAACATCACTACTGACGGTTATGTTGCTTTTGCGGTAGAATTTTTACCCGGTCAATACGACCAACGTGCCGACAGCGCTTCACAATGTATACAAATTATTTCGCAAGGCGAACGCCCGTTAATTCGCACTGCAAAAGTTTATTTAATTAAGGGAAAACTTAGCGATTATGATGTTTCAAGTATAAAAAAATACGTTATTAATCCCGTAGAATCTCGTGAAGCTAGCCTACAACTTCCTAATACGTTAAAAATTAACTACGATATTCCCGAAGAAATTAAAATTTTAGACGGTTTTATTGACCTTGACGAAAACGGTTTAAAAGATTTTATAAACCAGTACGGTTTGGCAATGGATATTGACGATATTAAGTTTTGTCAAAACTATTTTAAATCCGAAAACCGAAACCCTTCTTTTACTGAAATAAGGGTTATAGACACTTACTGGTCTGACCATTGTCGTCATACTACTTTTTTAACAACTATCGACAACGTGGAATTTGAAGACGACTTATTAAAAAGAGCGTATGAGGAATATATACAAACTAGAAAACAATTAAACAGAACAAAGCCCGTTTGTCTAATGGATATAGCAACGCTTGCTGTAAAACATTTGCGCGCAAACGGTGAATTAGATAAACTTGACGAATCCGAAGAAATCAACGCTTGCACTGTAAAAATTACCGTTGAAGTTGATGGAGAAAAACAGCCTTGGTTGTTGCTTTTCAAAAATGAAACACATAACCATCCCACCGAAATTGAACCTTTTGGTGGAGCAGCAACGTGTATTGGTGGTGCAATTCGTGACCCGTTATCAGGACGTTCATACGTCTACGCTGCAATGCGTGTTACTGGCGCTGGCGACCCTACGTTAAGCGTAGATAAAACGTTAGAAGGTAAACTTCCTCAAAGAAAAATCGTTACTACCGCAGCGTCAGGATATTCCTCTTATGGTAACCAAATAGGTCTTGCTACTGGTATGGTAGACGAAATTTATCACCCCGGTTACGTTGCAAAACGTATGGAAATTGGGGCGGTAATCGCTGCAACTCCCGAGAAAAACGTTAGACGTGAAAGACCGGAAAAAGGCGACATCGTAATACTTTTAGGTGGTAGCACGGGTAGAGACGGTTGCGGTGGCGCAACAGGTTCTTCAAAATCGCATACGTTAGAGTCGCTTTCATCGTGTGGAGCAGAAGTTCAAAAAGGTAACGCTCCCGAGGAAAGAAAACTTCAAAGACTGTTTAGAAATCCCGAAGCTTCAAGAATGATTAAGCGTTGTAACGACTTTGGTGCAGGTGGTGTTTCCGTCGCAATCGGCGAACTTGCCGACGGTCTTGAAATCGACCTTAATAAAGTTCCTAAAAAATACGAAGGTTTAGACGGTACAGAACTTGCTATCAGTGAATCACAAGAACGTATGGCTGTCGTAATTGAAAAAGAGAATTTGGATAAGTTCATGGCTCTTGCTAAGTCTGAAAACTTGCAAGCCTGCCACGTTGCAACCGTTTCTGACAAAAATAGAATGACCATGACGTGGAACGGTAAAGTGATAGTTGATTTAGATAGAGATTTTCTTAATTCTAACGGCGCAGAAAAACATATTGACGTAATTTTATCTAAACCTGAAAAATACGATAAAAAAATTGACGGGACTTTTGCTGAAAACTTTAATCAATTAGTAAAAGACCTTAACGTTTGCTCAAAACGCGGTTTATCTGAGCGTTTTGACTCAACTATTGGCGCAAATACCGTACTTATGCCTTTTGGAGGTAAATATCAACTAACGCCTATTCAAGCTATGGTTCATAAAATTTCCGTAGAAAAAGGCGATACTGACGACGTTTCGTTTATGTCTTGGGGATATAATCCTTTTATTACCGAAAAAAGTCCTTATCACGGCGCATATCTTGCTGTAATTGAATCGGTTTCAAAGTTAATTGCTGCTGGCGCTGACTTTAACGACGTATATCTTACTTTCCAAGAATATTTTGAAAAATTAGGCAAAGACGCTAAACGTTGGGGAAAACCTGCATCGGCATTGCTAGGCGCATTTATCGCACAAAAACAACTTAAAATCGGCGCAATTGGTGGTAAAGACTCCATGAGTGGTAGTTTTGAAAAACTTGACGTTCCACCGACGTTAGTTTCTTTTGCTGTAACAACTGACAAACTTAAAAACGTTGTTTCGGGCGAGTTTAAGAAAGCAGAAAATAGGGTTTATTTGCTTTCGCCTAAATATAACCAAGACAATCTTCCAGATACTGAAAGTTTACTTAACACTTTTGATTTTGTAACTAAGCTATTAAGAAGCGGTAAAGCTGTTTCTTGCTATACGCCAACGTTAGGCGGTGTAGCTGAGGCTGTATATAAAATGGCAATCGGTAACGGTTATGGTTTTGAGTTTAACAGTGAACTTACCCTAGATAATATTTTCGGTTATAATTATGGTAGTTTTAT
The DNA here is from genome assembly GCA_045644505.1 of Christensenellaceae bacterium. Lineage (GTDB taxonomy): Bacteria > Bacillota > Clostridia > Christensenellales > Borkfalkiaceae > UBA1259. The sequence goes on from JAZRGZ010000066.1 coordinate 5,019, forward strand.
TCTAGAATGCACCGAAGATTTAGAAAATGCTTTATATTTAGGCAAAGTTACCGATAACGGTAAAATTGCTTATAAAGGCGAAGAACTATGCTTAAATACGCTTCTAGAAAGTTACGAAAACAAACTAGAAAGTGTATATTCTTGCAATATAGACACCGGTAAAAACGATATTAAAAATTTAGAATTTAACGCAACTGAACGTTATACCACAAACATAAAAGTTGCAAAACCCAAGGTGTTAATACCTGTATTCCCCGGGACAAACTGTGAATACGACAGTGCAAAAGCCGTAGAACGAGTAGGCGGTGTTGCTGATATTACGGTAATTAAAAACCTCACTGCAAGCGATATATCTCAAAGTATTGAAGAATTCTCTAAAAAGCTTAAAGATTCTCAAATGATATTTATTCCTGGCGGTTTTTCTGGTGGTGACGAACCGGACGGTAGTGGAAAGTTTATAACAGCATTTTTCAAAAACGCACAGATTAAAGACGGCGTTCACGATTTATTAAATAACCGTGACGGCTTAATGTGCGGTATTTGTAACGGTTTTCAAGCGCTTATAAAATTAGGTCTAGTTCCTTACGGTAAAATTATTGATACCGACGAAAATTGTCCTACTTTAACGTTTAACACTATTGCAAGACACCAATCGAGAATTGTAAGAACAAAAATAGTTTCTAATAAATCCCCGTGGTTGGCACTTAAAAACGTTGGCGATATTGTAAACGTTCCGATTTCTCATGGTGAAGGTAAATTCTTATGCTCGACTGAGCTTTTAAAACAGTTACAAGAAAATGGGCAAATTGCTACACAATACGTTGACCTAGAAGGAAATGCTACCAACGATATTCGATTTAACCCCAACGGCTCGATATGTGCAATCGAAGGAATAACTTCTCCTGACGGCAGAGTGTTTGGTAAGATGGGACACAGCGAAAGGGTAGGTAAAGGATTATATAAAAACGTTTACGGCGATTACGATATACGCATGTTTGAATCAGCTGTAAAGTATTTTAAGTAAAACATATAAAGGAAAAAAATTATGGGTTATTTATCTGATATTGAGATTGCTCAAAACTGCAAAATGAAACACATTAGCGAAATCGCTAACCGCGCTAACGTGCCTAGTGAATACGTAGAACAATATGGCAATTACAAGGCAAAAATAGGTCTTGAAATGCTTGAAAGCAAAAATAAAGACGGTCATTTAATACTTGTAACTGCTATTACTCCTACGCCTGCCGGTGAGGGAAAAACTACAACAACTATCGGTCTTGCAGATGGTTTGTCAAGACTAGGTAAAAACGTTACAGTTGCGTTAAGAGAGCCCTCGTTAGGACCTGTCTTCGGCGTTAAAGGTGGCGCGGCAGGTGGTGGATATGCGCAAGTTGTTCCTATGGAAGATATAAACTTGCATTTTACGGGCGATTTTCACGCTATTGGCGCCGCAAATAACTTGCTTGCGGCAATGCTTGACAATCATATTCAGCGTGGCAATTCACTTAATATCGACGTTAGAAAGATAACTTGGAAGCGTTGCGTTGACATGAACGACAGACAGCTTAGATGTATTGTTGATGGTTTAGGTGGTAAACTTAACGGTGTACCGAGGGAAGACGGTTTTGATATAACCGTTGCTTCTGAGATTATGGCAATTTTATGCCTTGCATCTTCTATAAAAGATTTAAAAGAACGCCTTTCTAGAATTATCGTTGGTTATAATTATGACGATAAACCTGTAACGGCTGGCGATTTAAACGCACAGGGTGCTATGACAGCGCTCTTAAAAGATGCATTAAAACCTAACCTTGTTCAAACCTTAGAAGGAACCCCTGCTTTCGTACACGGTGGACCTTTTGCTAATATTGCGCATGGTTGTAATTCAGTAATTGCTACTAAAATGGCGTTAAAACTTGGCGATTATACTGTAACAGAAGCTGGTTTTGGTGCAGATTTAGGAGCTGAAAAATTCCTTGATATCAAATGCCGTATGGCAAATTTAACTCCAAGCGCAGTTGTTGTTGTAGCCACAGTTAGAGCTTTAAAAATGCATGGTGGACTTGCAAAAACTGAATTAGGTACTGAAAACCTTCAAGCTTTGGAAAAAGGCATTCCTAATCTTTTACGTCACGTTTCAAATATTAAAGAAGTTTACAAATTGCCTTGTGTGGTTGCGGTTAATCGTTTTCCGACCGATACTGACGCGGAAATTGAATTTATTATTGAAAAATGCAAAGAACTTGGTGTTAATACCGTTTTATCTACTGTTTGGGCAGAAGGTGGTAAGGGTGGCGAGGCTCTTGCAAGAGAAGTTGTAAGACTTTGTAAAGAAGAAAAAGGCGATTTTACGTTTTGCTATCAAAACGAACTTTCACTAGAAGATAAAATTAAAGCCATTGTGCAAAAAGTTTATAGAGGAAAAGACGTTGTCTATATGCCTAACGCTAAAAAGCAAATCGAATCGCTTGAAAGTTTAGGTTTTGGTAATATGCCTATTTGCGTTGCTAAAACTCAGTACAGCTTTTCTGATGACCCGACTAAAATTGGCGCCCCCGACGACTTCACAATTACTATTAAAAATGTTAAAGTTTCGGCAGGTGCAGGGTTTGTTGTTGTTCTTACTGGCGATATAATGACAATGCCAGGGCTACCAAAAGTTCCCGCTGCTGAAAAAATTGACGTAGATGAAAACGGCAAAATAACAGGCTTATTCTAAAATATTAATATTAATCTAAATAGCTAACAACCATGATGCACCTCCAAAAGTTTAGACAAACTTTTGGAGGTGCATTTTAATTAGTTATCATTTTTTTTGCATATAAAAATTTCTTTTGTCCATAATACAGATGATGAAGAGAACAATTATATTCAAAAATAAACCGATAATAAAAGGTGTTTCAACAGTTGCGGGACCAAAAGAATGTAGCGGTTGTATAGGAGACCACGTTGACGTAAAACTAGACGATGATATGTTTGGTGAAAATACGTTTGAAAAAGCAGAAAGTAAAATGATGTATACTGCAATAAACCGTTGTATAAACAACTGCAAGATGAATGAAGAAGACGTTAATACTATTGTTGCTGGGGATTTGTTAAATCAAATAATATCCGCGACGTTTGCGTCAAGGAAGTTTCATACTGGCTTTTTGGGGGTCTACAATGCATGTGCGAGTTATACTGAGGCATTAACAATAGGTGCAACACTTGTTGACGGTGGTTATATGAATAACGTTATTTGTGCTACTAGTAGTCATTTTTCCTCAGCAGAAAGGCAGTATCGTTACCCATTAGAGTTAGGTTGTACAAGACCACCTCAGGCACAATGGACTGTTACGGGTGCAGGTGCATGTATGGTTTCTAAAAATGGCAGAGGTCCTAAAATAACAAAAGCTACGATAGGGAAAATAGTAGATTACGGTGTAATTGACGTAAATAACATGGGAAGTGCAATGGCTCCTGCTGCTTGCGATACGCTTTTAACACATTTTAAGGATTTAGAAATTTCACCAAATGAATATAATCTTATTATCACAGGCGATTTAGGAACGTTAGGGTCTAGAATATTAAAGGATTTAATGTGGGAAAAAGGTTATGATATAGAAAAACAACATGTAGACTGTGGTGAGCTCGTTTATAATATAGCAGAACCCGAATATCAGGGTGGAAGCGGTGCAGGTTGTAGTTCGCTTGTTTTTAATTCATACTTTTATGAAAAATTAATAAATAAAAAATATGATAAGGTATTATTAGTCGCAACGGGTGCGCTTTTATCATCAGTTTCTTCTCAACAAGGGGAGAGTATTCCGGGTATTGCGCATGCAGTAGTAGTGGAGAGTTAATATGGGTAAAGAAATAATTACAATGTTATTAAAGGCTTTTGCCATTGGTGGTGTGATTTGCATGATTGCACAACTTTTAATAAATTATACTAAAATTACTGCTGGAAAAATTTTAGTAATATTTTTGCTAACAGGTGTAGTATTACAAGCAGTCGGTTTGTATCAGTATATAGTTGATTTTGCGGGTGCAGGTGCAACAGTTCCTATTTCTGGTTTTGGATATCTTCTTGCGAAAGGCGCTATGGAAGGAGCAAAAGAAAGCTTATTTAAAGCTATTACAGGAGGAATTACGTCTGCGGGTATGGGCATTACCGCAGCAATTGTATTTGGTTATATTTTTGCGGTAATTTTTAAGCCTAAGTCTAAAATTAACTAAAAATGAATAAATTTAGAACGTGATAGAATGTACTGACGAGTTCATTTACAAAAAGAAAAAGAAAAAAACAATGCGTTCTAAATTTGTAACAATAATATTTTTTATAGCGGTTATAAGCGGGGTATGGGCTTACAACCGCTTTGTCGTGTTTGATTTAATAGTATCATATTTATCTAAATCATTAGAATCGTACTCTGCATACGCTGTAAATACGGCTTTATATGAAAATCTAGATAATTCTATTAGTTATAACGAAATAATACACGTTGAAAAAAACCAAAATGGAGATATAGCTTTACTAGAAGCAAATTCAATTGCTATAAATAAAATTAGTAGAGAAATCATAGCGAAAACAAATCAAATTATGTCAGACAAAATAACTAATGGGATTGAAATACCTGCGCTTGCATTTACTGGTATATCAATGATAAGTGGTTATGGTTTTAACGTTAATTATAAAGCTCTTACTGTTTCTAAAATATCAGGTGAATTTAGGTCTGTGTTTAAATCTTCGGGGATAAACCAAACCTTACACTCTCTATACGTTGACGTATTGTGCGTAATTGACGTGATTTTTCCTTTAAATAAAAAATCAGTTGAAGTTGTGGTACCCGTTATGATTTGTGAATCTGTTTTGGTTGGGAAAGTTCCAGAAGTCTATTTAAATGGAAAGCTTTTTTCATAAAAAAGAAAGGCAAAATTTTGTTGACAATAATTTGCTTTTATTATATAATAATAAAAAATATAAAAGCATTGATGAAGACAGACTT